>NZ_JBSVZD010000010.1:0-60301 GCF_054051725.1 Petrotoga sp. DB-2
CTACCTTTTCCATTCCTTCTATAACCTTATCCATCCTCGGATCTGTCCATCTACCTGCTGCAGGACCCAGAGCAAGCACTGCATTCTCTCCTATTGGTTGGTAGTATTTTGAGTGTATACTCGAAAAAACACGGTACAAATCAGGATGTCCACCCCATGGCTCACCGGCAGGCCATTGGTCAGTAACTTCAAAATTGCCTAGCCCCGATATATTGTTCACTTGTTCAGTAGGAGTAACTGAAACATCTATACCAAAATTTCTCCACTGTTGTGCTGCAGCAAGTGAGTTTCTATGCCCTCCATATGAAGGATTTGGATTGGCTACAATATTAATTTTCCAAGGTGTACCGTCTGGTAACAACCATTTGCCATTTTTATCTCTTGTAAATCCATTCCTTCCTAACAGTTGTTCCGCTACATCAGGTGCGTATTTCCACCATCCTGGACCAAACATCTCTTTCAACGTTTCTATATCGTTTGGTACCTCGTATCCTCTTTCCCTTGCATATTGGGCTCTTCTTAATATTACCGTTGGATCATACGGTTTGAATGGTTTCCCATTAACTTCTATGTCTAAGGTGAAATTCTTCAACCAATCTTCCATCGGTTCATAATAAATCTCTTGGTAATAAGGTGTTGGAGGAACGTGGAGTGCACCCATAGGTGCAATGCCATCAAACGCTATTCCTATATAATCTACTATATCTATTGCAAGAGTTAATGCCCATCTTACATCTTTTATGTTGTATGGATATACATCGGTATTGAATACTAAACCTGTCATACAAGGATGATTCTCTACCCATGGGTATTCTATTCTATATCCCCTTGAGTATGGATTTCTTTGAAGGAGAGCTTTGAATGCTTCCATTGATAAATCCGTCATGTCTAAATTATGGTTAGCTTGTGCAATTACTTGGTTTGTAGCTTCTCCATAATAATAGAAGAGGACGTATTTTGGTTTTGGTTCACCAAACAACATCCCAGTTGGTGTTCTATCCCAATCTTCCCTTTTTTCCCAAAGTGTCCAATAACCAGCAGGATCATAATCTTTTAGAACATATGGACCACTGCTTACAGGAGGATTGAAATCAAAGGATAAGGGATCTTCTACTTTCTCAAAAATATGTTTTGGGAAAGGTCTCCATGCTCCCCATCTGTCTACAAAATTAGCGTGAAACCGAGAGTTCGGTTCTTTCAATTCAAATACTACTGTGTAATCATCTGTTTTGTATACTTTATCAATGTACATATTGAACTGGTCATGGTAAGCCATTCCTTGATACTTCATGGCTGTTGTGATGGCGTACACAATATCATCCGCAGTAATTTCAACACCATCACTCCAATAACACCCTTTCCTTAACTTAACCGTCATCTGTGTGAAGTCTTCGTTGTAGATTGCGCCTTCTGCTGCAAGAGAATTAATAACTTCTCCTCTGGAGAGTTCCATCGTCCATAATGGTTCCAGCATCAATTGCTGAATACCTTGATCAGGATTTCTCCAGCTAGCAGTAAATATGTTAAAATTACCAGGGGAACCTACTCTTCCGTTTAAAATGCTAGCAATAAGCGTTTCTTCTCTTGGAATCCCAGCTACTTGTGAAAATCCTGCAACAACAAGCAACACGGCAACAAAAATCACTAATAAACTCTTCTTCATCCTTTCACACCTCCTAATGAGTTTTTTACCTTTACTTTGGTTCCCCCCAAAGTAATAAAAATAAAAGTTCATTAATACCCATTTAATCCCATTTTTCTCTTTTTGAGCTTCAAACAAAAAATCATAGAATTCTCAATATTTAAGTAAAACAGCACAAGCAATCACTGGTAAGTTTATCCAATCAATTAATATTCAAATCAACAATAACCCATTTTCGTTCTTTATAATTTACTTTTTAAAAATCAAAACATTCATTGTCTTTGAATTAGAAACCAAAGGAATTTTATTAAATCTTATAATTAAACAGCTTTTTAATCTAACCAATATTTTTTATTGCAGTGTACCAAAATGGATTTTTAAAGTTTTAAAGAAAACAAATGTCTAAATAAGTTCAAATTTTGTTCAGAATAATTATATGTGAGTTAACTTTTTTTGTCAACCATTAATTTATCCAATCAACTAATATTAGAAGCAATTACGAGCAATTATTTGCGATTAGGAAGCTTTTTCTTAGTTTTTCTTGAATTTTGAAAAAAATCGTTTTGTAAGATTTCGTTAGATTTTCTTGTTTAATCGACTTAGATTGTTTTTAATCGTCGTTAAATCGCTCTATTTGAAAGTAAGAAATTTTTTTCATGGTGTTATAATTTTGCTAGAAGATGTGAAATTTTTGTTCGATAGAAAGTGAGGTCTTATACTTGAAAAAGGTCTATATAGATGGGGAACATCTGAGTTTGGAAGATGTGATTAATGTAGCTAGAGATTATTACGAGGTGGCTACAGATAACTCAGCTTTTGAAAACATTGAGAATTCCAGAAAAGTTGTAGAAAAGTTTGCAGAAGAGGAAAAAGTCATATATGGTGTGACTACTGGATTCGGAGAACTTTGCAATGTTTTCATTTCAAACGATAAAACAGAGAAATTACAAAAGAATCTGATCAGAAGCCATGCATGTGGAATCGGGAATCCTTTGGATATAGAAACTGTTAGGGCGATTATGTTGCTTCGTGCGAATTCTTTGGTCAAAGGTTTTTCTGGAATAAGGTTATCCACCATTCAAACTTTGATCGATATGATAAACAAGAAGGTTCACCCGGTAATACCAGAAAAAGGGTCTTTAGGAGCAAGCGGTGATCTAGCTCCATTAGCCCATATGGTTTTACCGATGATGGGAGAAGGAGAAGCTTATTACGACAACAAGCGATTAAATGGAAAAGAAGCAATGAAATTGGCGGGAATAGATACGATAAATCTTGTTGCAAAGGAAGGCCTTGCTTTAATAAATGGAACACAAGTTATGACTGCTATAGGTGCATTATCAATATACGATAGCATAGAACTTTTAAAAACGGCAGATATAATTTCATCGTTGAGTTTTGAGGCATTGAACGGTATCATCGAGGCTTTTGATGAGAGGGTACACAATCTAAGACCTCATAAAGGGCAGATTGAGTCCGCTATCAATTTAAGGAGAATACTTGAAGGTAGTAAAATGGTGTCTCATCAAGGGGTATTACGTGTTCAAGATGCCTATTCCTTGAGATGTATCCCGCAGGTTCACGGTGCTTCACGTGATGCGGTAAATTATATACAAGATATCATCGTGAAAGAGATGAATGCAGCAACCGATAATCCTTTGATATTTTCAAAAGAAGAAGAAGCAATATCCGCGGGGAATTTTCACGGCCAACCAATTGCATTGGGCATGGACTTTTTGGCGATTGCTTTGTCTGAAATTGCAAATATATCAGAAAGACGAATAGAAAGGCTTGTTAATCCTAAATTGAGCGGGTTACCTCCTTTTTTGATAGAAGAAAGTGGCTTGAATTCTGGATTTATGCTTGTTCAATATTCAGCCGCGTCGTTGGTTTCAGAAAATAAAGTCTTAGCCCATCCTGCAAGTGTTGATTCAATTCCTTCTTCTGCAAACCAAGAAGATCACGTTTCTATGGGCACAATTGCAGCGAGAAAAGCGAAGAATATACTAAACAACGTCCAAAAAGTATTAGCTATGGAAATGTTCTGTGCTTGCCAAGCCATAGACCTACGAGGAAACAAAGGTTTAGGAAAAGGTTCAAAGATAGTTTATGATATAGTTAGAGAAAAAATACCGAAGATAAACGAAGACAGAGCGATGTACGAAATGATAGATAAGAGTGAAGAAATCTTAAAATCTGACATAATCGTTAAAGAAGTGGAAAAAGAAATTGGTAAATTACTTTAAAGAAAGGAGAAAATATCATGGTGAACAATATTGATATTTCTAGCGCAATGTCCATTAAGTTGGATGACAAACTGCCTAGTATGCCTAAATTCTTCGAAGGTATAAGAAGGGCACCTAAAAGACCTTTGAACTTATCAAAAAGAGAAGTAGAACTAGCCCTTGCAAACGCTTTAAGGTACGTGCCGGAAAGTTTGCATGAAGAATTGGCTCCAGAATTTTTACAAGAGTTGTTTACTCGAGGTAGAATTTATGGATATAGGTATAGACCTGAGGGCAACATTAAGGCAAAACCTATAGATATGTACAAGGGTAAGTGTATTGAAGGAAAGGCCTTTCAGGTCATGATCGATAATAACTTGGATTTCGATGTCGCTTTGTATCCTTATGAACTGGTAACCTATGGTGAAACTGGTCAAGTTTGTCAAAATTGGATGCAGTACAGGTTGATTAAAAAATACCTAGAAGAACTTACAAGAGAACAAACCTTAGTTGTAGCTTCAGGGCATCCCCTAGGATTGTTCAGATCAACTCCAAATAGTCCACGGGTGATAATAACAAATGCTTTGATGGTTGGTATGTTTGATGACCAAGAACATTGGATCAAGGCACAAGCTATGGGTGTTGCCAACTACGGGCAAATGACGGCTGGAGGGTGGATGTATATAGGACCTCAAGGTATCGTTCATGGCACTTTCAATACCTTGTTGAACGCTGGAAGGTTGAAATTGGGAATACCCCAAGATAGTGATCTAAGAGGGCACTTGTTTGTGAGTTCAGGTTTAGGTGGAATGAGCGGTGCTCAGGCAAAAGCAATAGAAATTGCAAGAGGGGTTGGGATAATTGCAGAAGTAGATTATTCCAGAATACAAACAAGGCTCAACCAAGGTTGGCTAAAAACTTACAGCAAAGATTTGGACGAAGTCTTTGAAATAGCCTTCGATCATCTAAATAGAAAAGAGCCCATTTCCATCGGTTATTATGGTAATATTGTAGATCTATTGGAATACATTGTAAAGAAAGGTATAAAAGTAGATTTGTTATCAGATCAGACATCTTGTCACGCCGCCTACGAGGGAGGGTACTGCCCTCAAGGCTTGACTCATGAAGAGAAGAATCACCTCTTAGAAACAAATAAAGAGAAATTTGTTGAATTAGTCAACAATTCATTGAGAAGACATTTTGAGCTTATAAAAACAATGGTTGAAAGGGGAACCTACTTTTTTGACTATGGGAATAGTTTCATGAAGGCGGTTTTTGATGCAGGCGTGAAAGAAATAGCAAAAAATGGCTTGGATGAAAGCGAAGGATTCATCTTTCCCTCGTATGTGGAAGACATAATGGGACCATTAATATTCGACTATGGTTATGGACCTTTCAGGTGGGTATGTTTAAGTGGAAAACGGGAAGATCTATTGAAAACGGATAAAGCAGCGATGGAATGTATAGATCCCAATAGAAGGGGCCAAGATAGAGACAATTACATATGGATTAGAGATGCTGATAAAAACAATCTCGTTGTAGGTACTCAAGCTCGGATCCTTTACCAGGATGCTATGGGAAGAATGAAGATAGCTCTTAAATTCAATGAAAAGGTTAGAAAAGGGGAAGTTGGCCCCATAATGCTCGGAAGGGATCATCACGATGCAGGTGGAGCTGACTCTCCTTTTAGAGAAACAGCGAATATAAAAGATGGGAGTAATATAATGGCGGATATGGCAACCCATGATTTTGCTGGAAATATAGCAAGGGGAATGAGTTTGGTAACACTGCACAACGGAGGCGGAGTTGGTATCGGTAAAGCCATTAACGGTGGTTTTGGATTGGTTCTTGACGGAAGTGGAAGGGTGGATGAAATAATAAAGAACGCAATTCCATGGGATGTTATGGTTGGGGTTGCCAGACGATCATGGGCTAGAAATGAAGCTTCTATAGAAACATCAATAGAGTACAACAAAGAAAACAAAAACACGGACCACATAACTTTGCCATATATTGCTGATAAAAATATGATAAAAGATTTGGTTGACAAATACTTATGAGGGTTAGGAGGTAGATGTTTTGAACAAAATCGTTGAATGTGTTCCAAATTTCAGTGAAGGAAGAGATAAAGAAAAGTTAGAATGTATTGTAGATGAAGTAAGAAAACAAGAAGGAGTAAAATTATTAGATTACTCTATGGATAAAGACCACAACAGAAGCGTAGTTACTTTTGTGGGAGAACCTGATATGGTAATAGAAGCAGCTTTTAACGCCTGTAAAAAAGCGGCTGAGTTGATAGATTTGAGAACTCATAAAGGTGAACATCCAAGAATGGGGGCTACAGACGTTATCCCGCTCATTCCAATTAAAAACATATCGATGCAAGAGTGTGTAGAATACTCTAAAAAATTGGCAAAAAGAATAGGAGAAGAGTTGAATATCCCCGTAATATTGTATGAAAAATCAGCCAGCCGACCTGAAAGAGAAGATTTAGCCGTTATAAGAAAAGGTGAGTTCGAAGGGATGTTTGAGAAATTAAAACAAGAAGAGTTCAAGCCAGATTTTGGCCCAGATCAACCGCATGAAAGTGCAGGAGTTACCGCCGTGGGCGCCAGGATGCCTTTGATAGCTTTCAACGTGAACCTGAATACCAACAATTTAGACATTGCAAAAAAGATAGCCAAAGCGGTTAGGGGGAAAAGTGGAGGATTTAAATACTGTAAAGCGTTAGGTTTTGAATTGAAAGAAAGGAATATAGTCCAAGTTTCCATGAATATGGTTGATTACACAAAAACACCTTTGTACAGAGTATTTCAAGTGATAGAAAACGAAGCGAACAGATATGGAGTGAACGTTGTTGGAAGTGAAATAGTTGGATTGGTACCGATGAATGCCCTTGTTGATACAGCTGATTACTTTTTAAAATTAGAAGATTTCAGCTATGACCGCGTTTTAGAAAATAAAATTTATGGTGATTGATATGGATGAAAAAGCTACTTTGGTGATAAAAAACATTTCAAATTTAATAACGATGAAGGGGCCTAATAGGCCAAGAAAGAAAGAGGAAATGTCAGAAATTGGCTTAATTAAAAATGGAATCATTTCTGCTTCAAAAGATAAGATTATCTACGTTGGAAGTGGTGACTTGCCAAAAGACATAGAAATAGCTCAAGATGCAAAAATTATAAACGCCCAAGGGAAAACTGTAACACCCGGTTTAATAGACTCTCACACTCATTTGGTTCATGGAGGCTCAAGGGAATACGAATTATTTAAGAAGTTAGAAGGTAAAAGTTACTTAGATATTTTAAATTCTGGGGGAGGAATACACGACACCGTCGAATCAACTAAAAAAGCGTCTTTCGAAGAATTACTTAAAAAGGCAGAAAAGAGTTTAAATAGAATGTTATCTTATGGAGTAACAACCGTTGAAGCAAAAAGCGGTTACGGGCTTGATGACTTTGACACAGAATTGAAACAGCTTGAGGTCATAAGAGAACTCAATAGAATTCACCCCATAGATTTGGTTCCTACATTTTTGGGGGCGCATGCCGTACCTAAAAAGTACCAAGACAACGTCGATAAATTCGTAGATATACTCATAACTGAAATGATCCCGTATGTAGCAGAAAAAAATTTAGCTAAATTTTGTGATGTATTCTGTGAAAAAGGAGTTTTCTCAGTTGATCAATCCAGAAAAATACTCTCTGCTGCAAAAGAACGCGGTCTATTTCTCAAAATTCATGCAGACGAAATAGAACCTTTAGGAGGTGCCGAATTAGCTGCTGAGTTAGGTTGTGTTTCGGCAGATCATTTGGTAGGTGCAAGTGATGAAGGCTTGAAAAAAATGGCCCAGAACAATGTAATAGCCACACTTCTTCCCACAACAACTTTCTTTTTGCAAAGTGAGAAGTATGCAAATGCTAGAAAGATGATTGAACTTGGTATACCAATTGCATTGTCGACCGATTATAACCCAGGAAGTTCGCCTACAGAAAATTTACAATTGGTTATGACGTTTGGGGCACTAAAATTACATATGAATCCAAGGGAAATAATTACATCGGTTACTATTAATGCGGCTTGTGCACTGAAATTAGAAGATAAAATTGGTAGTTTGGAAGTAGGTAAAAAAGCTGATATGGCGATTTTCGATGTACCTAATATAGAATACTTAATATACCACTTCGGAGTAAACCACACTCAAACTGTCATAAAAAATGGAGAGGTATATGATATGATCTCGGTCTCTTGACAAAGCCTATAACGTAGTGTATAATAATTTTGATATATTAACATAAGCAACTTTTTGCCGGGGTGGTGGAATTGGTAGACACGTATGGTTGAGGGCCATATGAGTATTTACACTCGTGCGGGTTCAAGTCCCGCCCCCGGCACCAGAATGAAGGATCGTGTTTTACGATCCTTTTGTTTTTTGAATTAATTTTATTATATTCCTGATTGATAATCTCACTTCTGATTTCTATCTACTGGGGGGTAAAAGTATAGAAAAGAAAACTGAGGTTAACTTTCCCTTTTTTATTGAATTATTAATTGCCTTTTCTTTGTTATTAGTACTTTCCTACTTGAATAAAGCCGCTGTATTAATAGGTTATATTTTGTTTCTTTTTCTTTTAAAACTCTTGGAGAAAGATAGTTTAAAAGTCTTTTTAATCGCTATTTTATTGTTTCCTGCCTTGTTATACATTCCCATCAACCTAAATTCAGAAGTAGGTATTTTAGGAAAAATTATAGACAAAAGAGGAAATTATTATACAGTATTTTCAAAAAAAATCTATTATGAAAATCAGTGGCAGAAATACAGGAATTATTATAAATTTTACTATGGTGAATTCAGCACCGTTCCCATCACCACCGGCAAAAACGTCTACATATACGGGACAATTGAAAACGATTTTTTTAGAGCTGAGTATGTGGCTCCTGCCAACAACAATTCGATTATGAAGATAAAAGATCTTGCAACTAATAGATTGTCTGAAAACATTCAAAATAATGAGGCACTTGATATACTGACAAGCTCTTTTATGGGTAATATACGGGATAAAGAAGTATTTCAAAAAACAGGGACTTTGCATCTATTTGCCGTTTCGGGTATGCATGTTTACATAATTTACTTGATGATGAGCTTCTTTCTGAACTTTTTTATCTTGAAAAGGAATCTAAGACTCATCTTATACTCTACTATCATCGCTTTTTATTTGATTTTTACCGGATTCACCCCAAGTTCTGTACGAGCTGTATTGCTTTTAATTACGTTGAACTTATTCAGACTTTTCGACGTCCCTGTTAGCTCTTTCAACATCTTAGGATTAATAGGATATCTCAACCTATTGTTAATTCCCAATAATCTTATGAACGTTAGTTTCCAAATGAGTTATGCTGCAACTTTTATGATTTTATTTACAATGAACCATGTAGAAAATCAATATTTTAGATCTTTATCTGTCCCCATAGCTGCATATATCGGTATATTTCCTATAGCTCTGATACACTTTGGAGAGATTTCTTTGATTGGACTTTTCATAACGCCTATTCTAACCCCTGCTATTTCATTACTAATCTTATGTAGCGTTCTTTCAATATTATTGCCTTTCAATTTTGTTCATTCTTTTTCAACTTTTTTTGCATTATCAATAAAAAATTTCGTAAATCTTTTTACCTTTTATGAACCAATTGAATTTAGTTCTTTATTTATTCCCTTATTTCTATGGAGTTTGATCTTTTTACTTTATGTCTGGCTTCTTCAAGTTAAAAAAAGAAAAAAGGCCCCAATTAAATAGAGGCCTTTAATTTCGAATTATACTTGTTTACATTGGAGGTTCTTCATCCAAAAGATCTTCTATTTCTGATTGATCAGAAATTTCAATTTTTACAATCCATCCTTTATTTTCGGCGTCTTCGTTTATTATTTCTGGATTGTCTTCAAGATCTTTGTTAACTTCAACAATTTTTCCACTTAAAGGTACATATATATCTTCGGCTGACTTCACAGATTCTATGGTGCACAGGACTTCACCTTTTTTTACTTCTTTGCCAACTTCTGGTAATTCAACGTAGGTTACATCACCCAATTCTTCAGCGGCTTTCGCAGAAATTCCGACAGTCGCAATATTTCCTTCTATTGTTACATATTCGTGGGTAGCTGTGTATTTCTTCATAATACTTGACTCCTCCTTTTAATTTGTAATTTTTGTTGTCTATAGAAATCAAAAAAGTTGCTATAGCGCCCTTCCCCCGCATCCCACCCAAATGATGAGATAATCAATAGTCTGCCTTTTTTACCGCTCTGATTACCCCAACAGTTATTAAAATCGCTATTATGATCTCTGGAATACCGTTTGTTAGGCCTATAGCCAACACTACCCCACCTACGGCTTCCCTTGCTACTCCCATAGCGGTAGCTATCCTGTCGGCAAATAAGAGATACATCATACCTAAAACACCTGCGGTGTTAGTAAAAGTTCCTAAAGCAGCACTTACACCAATAGATACGCTATCTCTCCACTTTGAAACTTTTTCTTTATTACTCGAGAAAAGTTCAAATACTAATCTGTATGAATAATATGAAACTAAACCAATCAATATTCTTGGTAGCACAGAAACTAAAGGATTAACAAAAGCAAAAGACAATATGTTTGGCCTTAAAAGTGCTTGAATTATACTAGATACGCCAAATATTAAACCTATATTCCTGCAATAGGTCCCTCCAATATTGCCCCAATTATAACTGGAATATGCATAGTTGTTGCATTCGCTGGAGGAATAGGGATAAATCCCAATGGAGTAAATCCTAGAACAAAAGAAATACCAGATAACAACGATATAGTTACCAAACGTTTGGTTTTTGCTCTCATGTTTTCTCTCCTTATAATGCGAAAAGTTAGCTACATACATTTAACTATTTCAAATAACAGTCAAACCACGTGGTAATTTCTTTTAATCTTCTTATTCGATGTTTTGGTTTTCCGCTTCTGCTCAACTCATGATTTTCTCCTCTGAACATAACAAGTTTTGATTCAACACCATTGTATTTGAGTGAAGTGAACATCTGCAATCCTTCAGCCAACCAACAACGGTAGTCTTCTTCAGAATGTATAAACAAAGTTGGAGTTTTAACGTTATCGGCGTATTTCATAGGTGAGTGGAACCATAACTTTTCATAATCACTCCAGGGAGTGGCTGCTTGTTGATCTTCAACGAAATAGTAACCGATATCGGTAGTGCCAAATTTAGCTATCCAATTTGCTATACTTCTTTGAGAAGCGGCAGCCTTGAACCTATCAGTATGTCCAATTACCCAGTTGGTCATATAACCACCATAAGAACCACCTGTTACCCCTATTCTATTTTCGTCTATGAAAGAGAACTTTTCCAATACTTTATCAACAAAGTCCATTATGTCTTCATAGTCTATTGTTCCATACTTTCCTCTGATATCTGCAAACTCATCCCCTCTTCCATCACTTCCTCGGGGATTACAAAACATAACAACATAACCCTCATTTGCCCAATACTGCATTTCATGGAAAAAAACATCTCCACCATAAACGGTTTTTGGGCCACCATGAATATCTAAGATTGCAGGGTATTTTTTGTTCTCTTCAAAATTTACAGGTTTCATAACCCATCCTTCTATTTCTATCTCACCTTTACCAAGGAAAGTTATCCTCTCTGGCTTAGATAAAGTTTTTTCTTCTACTACCCATTCGTTGAAAGTAGTTAGTTGTTTCTCTTCATTGCCTTCTAATTCGTATAGTTCTTGAAGTTTCACATCTCTCATTCCTATAAAGATAATACGATCTTTAAATACATCAAAACCATCAACGGATCCGTTTTTTGTGGTTAATTTTTCTCTCTTACCTCTCTCATCTATTTTATTTATGAAAGAACTGCCATACTCTGTGGTTTCAAAATAAAGGTAATCGTTCTCCACTTTGAATTCACTGTTAGAGCCATATCTACAATCAGAACCTACAGAACTCCAAGTACTAAAATCAAAATCAGTTTGAATTTGTTTCACTTCTTTTGTTTGTAAATCCATCAAATAAAATTTGGGATTTTCATTGATTCCGTACTCTTTCATATTGGAACCTAAGAAAATTATTTTCTCTTTTAGAAAGTCTGCATATACGTAATTGAAAGGGTCTTCGTGTGTTAATTTTTCTAAACTTTCTTTCTTTAAGTCATATAAATAAAGATCGGATCTTATTTCCATTTTATCTTTAAAAGTGTTGGAAATAAAAAGCATTAAATCTTTCTCTTTATTCAATTTAAAACCTTCAACGTTTGTCAATTCATCTGTTATAGGGGTAACTTTCTTATCTTCTAACGTATAAATGTATAATCTATTCCTTTTCTTGTTGGTAAATCCCTTTCCATTCGACCAGAAAGGTATTTCATCTAAAACTTCGTAATCTTTTTCTTCTTTGAGCTTATCCAGTTCCTTTTCTTTTTCTTCCTTTGAAAGGTTCTCCAAATTTTTATATTTCGGGTCATAAATACCAGTTACAACAAACTTATCTTTAGATATGGGCTCGATATCTGATGCAAAGAATGGGAGTTCGAAATATTTTTGAGCTTCTCCACCTTTGATGTTTATTATATAATAAATGGTAAAAGGTTCTCCTTTTTCCTTCCTCTTTTTATCCTTTTCCTCTCTCACTGTTGAGAAGATGATATTCTCATCGTCCAACCATACATAAGAGCTTTCTTGATTGAAAGCGGTAAGTTTGTTGATCGTTTTATTATCAACATTGTAAAGCCATATGTTTGAAAGATACTTGTTCTCATCTACATCCATCTCTGAGACAACAAAGGCTAAGTTTTTACCATTCGGTGAAAATTTTGTGTTAGATATAAACTTGTACTTTGTAAAATCCTCTAAAACTAATTTCTCCATTACACTACCTCCTCACGAAATATAATTATTACTGTCGTTAGAAACTCTAGTGCTTACACCTTTTTAAAATCAAAACCTAATTTTCAGTTTGATAGATCTTTGGTTGAGATATTTCAACAAAAGGATCGTCCTGAAATATTAAAGCGTTACTTTCCATACTTTCTTGCCTATCAATGTTATCTATAATTTCTGGACCATAGGTAAGCTGATACAAAGAGTAATTATAAGGGATCCCTATTTCTTTCAATCTTTTAATATCTCTCAACCAATCTGGTTCTTCAACTGGAGCATCTGATGAAATAAAAAGAGACACTTGTGATCTGTATAAATCATAAAATCTAAAGGCATCATTTACCCTTTCACCTAATCTATCTTCAATAAAAACCTTATCGGATTCCATGAATTGAGGTTGTATGTCTACAATAAGGTTATGTTTTTTAATCCTTTCTATTTGATTAGATCTAAGTACTATAGCATGAATTATTCTATGCCTTAATTTAGGATTGACCTTTTCAAAAACTCGTAAAATTTGTTCTATAGCCCCGTCTCCTATAGCATGAGCAGCTAAATGAAGCCCATTGTTTTCACAAAATTCAACGACCGCAGTCAGCTCAGTATCTTCCCATAATTTTTCCCCGTACGTATTGGAATCGTTGTACTTATTAAGCAATAAAGCTGTTCGTGCTCCTAGGGAACCATCTAAATATATTTTAACACATTTAAATTCGTTAAAGTATCCTAGTTCATAATATTTTGAAAGCTCACTATAATCCTTAACGGCAACTTTTTCATATACAAAAAACTCATTATCATGTACAAACGGCAAGTTATCTTTAGAAATACCATGTAAATCATCTGAATGGACAAAACCATAACCTTTATTTTTTAGATACTTCTTTGAGGTTTCGTAATTATTTTTTACGTCTGTGAAAGGGCCAAAGGTTTTATAAAATTTATCGATTGTACTTTCTTTGATTTTTCCTTCTTCAAAATCCACGTAATTACTTGAATCTGAAAAATCAATACTCTCAAAAACCTTTGAATTCACAACCGCAAAATGTCCGCATCTTCTAACCAGCATGATGGGGATTTCTCTATTTATTGAATCCAAAAAATCTTTATCGGGATTTGCAAACTCTTCAGTCCAACCTCTTAAAACAATTTTATTCGATCTTTTACTGACAATTTCTTCTATAATGCTTTTTATTTCAGATAGTTTCTTTCTCTCCAAAGTCGGTTGAGACAGTTTTTCTCCCAATCCCAATATATGTAAATGTGAATCTGTTATCAATGGAGTAACAAATATCTGCTTGTTGTGTTTGGTACTTACAAATTTAAACTTACCACTTCGACTGAGTTTAAACAAAATTCACTTTCCCCTTTTTTAGGTCACTGTTTATTACTTTATCTTAATTCTAACATAAAACTCAACAAAGAAACAGTCCTGTGAATGTAGGGAGTTTAGTAACAGAAATTACCTCGACTACGAAACGTTCACTCTTATAAATGGGAGTGATTTACATTTTAATAGAGAGAAGTGAAATGTCATCTTTATTCTGAAGAAACCAAAAATACTGAAAAGTTTAAAGAAGCTGTAAACTAAGTAAAATTTAGAAACAGTAGGAACCAAAAAATAATGGCGCTTAATTTCGGCGCCTTTATTTTTAGAATCTATAAATGAAAAGGAATTTAGTAGGTTGAAATTGTTGAAGGAATATTAATTCACTTTGAAAAAAATAGCTAAATATCCTAGATTAGCAAAGCGGTATTTGATATCTTCGAACCTCATTTCGTTTATAATAATATTAGATATCAGCCTTTGAAAAGGTAGCCAAGTAATATGATCGATGGGGACCGTCATCTTTCTAGGTCTTCCTAAGTTTTCCCATAGAACCCTTCTTGTGTTTTTAGGTAAGGTTTTATCAAAAGCTGCTTCTAAGAATGTTACCTTTTCTCTATCTAAAAATTTGGCATAAGCTGCAGGATCGACCTTCATCAACGGATGTATGTTTGAATTTAAAAACTCTTGAATGTTCTTAAACTCTCCTATCCTCTTTAAATCATTTTGAAAGGTCTTTTTTAGTCTTTCTCTATCGCTTAAATAAGCTATCTGATCCTTCTTTTTAAGTAGTTCCCTTCTTGTAAATTCCAAGGTAGGTGATTCCCATATAAGTTCAGCCATGTTTCCACCACTGGCTATAATGAAATTGTGCTTTATTTCAGGATTTAAAGCATTAACGATAACAGATACCATGCCCCCAAGACAGTATCCTATCATGAAGTTTCGCTCATGCCAAAGTTCGTTTGCTTTCAAAAAATCTATGATACTTAATATATCAACAACCGCATGTTCCCAGGTGTTTAAGGTTGTATAAATATCAGCAGAAAAATAATTTTTACCACTCATAGATCCGTTAGATGTTCTGGTGTAATTGTCCGGTAATATTGGTACTACAGCCCTTATACCTAATTTGGAAAAATATCGTCCCATTTTTAAGATATATGTAATGTTTTTGGTTCCCAACCCATGAAGTATCAAAGCAACACCCAAAGCTTTCCCTCGAGGCTCAAAAAGATAAATTTCATTAGCTTCTGTACCTTTTTTATTAAATTTGTATAAGGAATTAAATTTTATTAATGATTCTCTATAATTTTTGCCTTTATTTATGAAAGCTTGAGTAAATTCTATATTTTGTTTTGCATAACGAAAATCTATTTTAAAATCCTCTTGTAACATAGGTTCATCTCCCCATTTTCGTTGATCTTTATTTCTATACAGCTCTTCTATCTAATGTATCAACAGTCTCCGTATTTTGACATACTTTTTTAATAAAACTCACCGTTTTTTCAACAAACTTCTGGGTTAAAACATCTTTTAATTCCAATTCGAAAGAATGCTTCCCTTTCGGATGAATTAACAATGCAGAAGGAACACCACATTCTTTTATCTTCTGGTTTAACTTTATAGAAGTTGTTACCGGGACGGTAGCGTCTTTTTCCCCATGTGCTAACAATGTTGGAACCATTCTTTCAGATATATAATTTATAGGTGAATATAGCTTATATTCTTCAAATTTTGTTTTAGGGGTACCTTTCATTGTGGTTGTAACTGCAAACTGGGCAAAAAGCGAATCAACTTGCTTACTCCAGAGATCTAAAAGGTCTGATGGAGCGTACCAAGCTACAACTCCTTTTATGCCCTTCATCTTTTCAAAATGATTATAGTAAGAGTTATATGCTGCATAATAAAGGGACAACGTACCACCTGCTGACGTCCCCATCAACACGATATTTTCTTTGTCTAAACTGAGCTCTTCACTATGATCTTTTATATAATTTAGGGCATCGTTGTAATCTTCTATCAACTCTTCATACTTGTTAAAATAACCATACCTGTAATCTATTGCGACAACAGCAAATCCTCTACTAGCTAAAAACTTGCCCCATGCGGTAACGCTTGATAACTTCCTACTTCCTGTTATCCAACCTCCTCCATGAGCAAAAAAGAGTACAGGATACTTGCTTTTTATTTTAGAAGGATAATATACATCTAATTTCAAAGGTATCTTTTCCTTTTTATACTCTACAGTAATTGCATCAGTATAAGAACCTTTCTTAACTTCCAATGGAAGATTACCAAATACAGATTTCTTTATTGTTTTTACGTTTAATAGAATTATTAGAAAAAAAGTTATTAAAGCATTCCAGAAAAAGAGAAAAAACAAAAGAATAAATCCAAAGATTTTAGCAATTTTTTTATACTTATTCTTCTCAGAAACTTCTTCGTTCACGTTTTCGTTAATTATTCAAATCACTCCAATAGAGTTTTATTATCTATTAACCTTAATTTTTTCTCTGTTTATAACAAAAATATCTGATTCTGAATAATAATTAGTAAAAAAAACATATTTTTTGTCTGCAGAATACGTTGGATAGAAGCAGTCATTTGTCAACATGCTCGATAAATTTCTTTTTTCTCCATTATCGTATTCATATATACTGAAATAGGTTCCGTTAAACTCAGAGTACACAAGTAATTCTGAACCGTTAGACCAATTATCGGTTTGATTATTTGGTTGTGCTATTAACGGTGAAATACTGTTTTCTTCGTCAACAAAGTAAACATTCATACTCGCCGTTTGATGGTCAACACCGTAAAAACTAATTTTGTTACCATCCCACTTAGTGGGCCTAAATTTCAAAAGATCCTTTGATTCTGTTAATTTCTCAAGTTTATGGTAGTATAAGTCATAGACCCAAACTTCAGTCCATTGGCCACTATCTTCATCCATAGTGAATAGAACCAAGGTATTGTCATAAAAATATGGTGAATAAGCATTCTTATCTGTCGGGCTTATTCTTTGAATCTCCTTAGTTTTTAAATTATACAATACAATGTCCCATTTTCCAAACAATGTGGTTTGAAAAGCTAAATATTCATTGTTTGGAGAAATATCAGGAAAATACTCAGCGGAATACTCCAAAGGAATCTTCTTTTCTCTGGCTTCTTCAAAGTCAAAAATATAAATTTCCCTATTTCCAATATATCTATCGCTTACAAGATATATCTTATTATTTTGAAAAACAGGGTATTCATCTACCCCTTTCCAAAACGTGATCTGTAAAACATCCCAATTTTCTCCATATAGAAACCTTTGAAAGGACAATGTCTCCAGAGTTTTCGTCGCAAACTTTTCTACCCAATCATCAGTTTCACCAGATTCTTCCGAATAGGAAAAACCTCCGCCATCAAAGTACCCAAAGGCAATTGTGATATTTTCCTTACTATTTGTAAATATGTTCATTGTCACATCATAATCACTGATATTTATCGAGTTAGACATCGCATCTTTTATCTTTATATTGTACATATAACTTCCAATATTTTTTATTTTTTCTGCAATTTGATTTGTTATCCATGTATTATCGTTTAAATTTATAATCATATTATCTTTTGATAGATTTGCAGAAAAAGAAGCTAACGCAATCGGGATAAATGCAAAGACCAAAAGTATTTTTTTTATCATATTTTTTCTCACCTTATAAATTTTCTGCAATTTTCCTGAAATGATAACCGTAAATTGAAAGAGAAATCATCTTTGGCAAGGCTTTAGGTTTTTTAAATAAGCTCCAAAAAAGCATTCTCCAATATTGTTTCCTTTCTTTACCAATAATTCCTAAAATAATAATGGATTTAATAAAAGCGTTTATTTCTTGGAAGCCTATTTTGGCCTTTGAGAATCCAGGTACCTTATAATTAGTCAAAAATTTTTTCAAACGATCATAATAGTTTTTGGGCTGATAAAGCTTAGCAACCAGATTTTTGTAATTTTTGATTAGGAATTCCAAGTTCATCTTTGGAATTATATTCGTATTGATATCCACATTGTTTCCACTTATTTCCCCCCGTAACCTATTTTCCTTGAGTAATCTTAAATATAATTCACTTCCTCTGGGGGCGTTTAAAATACCAACCATTGCCGTAACTATGCCGTTTTTCTGTATAAACTCGAATTGCCTATCGAAAATTGTGGGTTTATCGCTATCAAAACCGACAATAAAGCCTCCCTGAATTTCAAAACCAAAACTTTGAATTTTTTTGATAGATTCTTCAAGATCTTGTTTGATATTTTGATACTTGTTAGCTTCTCTTAAACTATCCGGATCAGGGGTTTCTAAACCAATAAAAACTCTGTCAAAGCCTGCTTTGAACATCAGATCCATGAGTTCATCATCATTAGAAAAATCTATAGAAACTTCGGTATAGAAAGAAGAAGGGTAATCATGAGTTTCTTGCCACTGTATTACTGCGGGTAACACATCTTTTTTTAATTTTGATTTATTTGAGATAAAATTATCATCTACAAAGAAAACCGAACGCCTCCAACCTGCATCGTACAAAGATTGAAGTTCTTGGATCAATTGTACGCTTGTCTTAGTTCTGGGTTTTCTACCATTCAAGGCCGCAATATCGCAAAATTCACAATTATAAGGGCATCCTCTAGAATACTGGATGCTCATGGACCCATACCATTTGAGATTTAACAGATCCCACCTAGGAATAGGTGTAGCTTCTACATTACAAAAATTTGGTTTCGCATAATATCTTTTAAATTTATTTCTTTTGATATCTTTAACAAGCTCATCCATTAATTCTTCTGCTTCTCCAAGAACAAAATGGTCCACAGTATTTTGAAATGTATCGGGTTCCATTGTAAAAAGAGGGCCACCAGCGACTATAGGTTTACCATAGTCGTTACATTGTTTGATTACCTTTATAGCAGACTCTCTTTGAACAGCCATGGCACTTATAAAAACATAATCTGAATTTAGTATATCCTCTTTTTTTAATTTTTCGCAATTCATATCCACCAACCTAACGTTCCATTCTTTCGGTAGATAAGAAGCTATTGTAATCAAACCCAAAGGTGGCAAAGCAGCACGTTTGGAAATAAATTTCAGCGCGTGTTTAAAGCTCCAAAATGTTTCGGGATAAGCAGGATAAACTAAAAGTATGTCCATAGTTACCCCTCCTTCTGAGTGTTTTATTGCTATCGGTCTGATGATCCCTTTCTTATCAATTTAATTATACCACACTTTTTCATTTTAAATTTTAAAAGTGAAAAAAGTGAATATCTTTAGGAAACGTTTTCATTTTTTTAAAAAAAGAATGATAGAATAACCAGAAGTAAACTATGGGAGGAATTTTATGTTTTTAGGATACCACATTCTAATAAAATTTTTTAAAAATGGAGAATTAACAAACGATTTCCCAAAAGAGAGTTATCGTTATTACGAGAAAAATGCAATAGACGGAGATCTCCAAGGTGTCATTCAAGAATTAGACTATTTAAAAGAGCTTGGGATAGATTTGATATATCTTGGACCCATTTTTAAGAGTAAAACCACACATGGATACGATATTACCAATTATTTTTCTATTTCAGAAAACATAAGTTCCAATTCCGAAGAAGAAGCTAAAGCTATCTTTACAAAGCTTATTGAAGATGCTCATAAAAGAGGGATAAAGGTTATTATCGATCTAGTACTTAACCATGCCTCAAAGGAGTTTGATTTTAATTCCGTCCCTAAAGATTTGAACGTTAAAACTGAAACTCCCCGTTCACCTCAAGAAAAAAGATGGCAAAGATCCTTTTTGTTCTGGAATCTAGATGACGAAGATACAAGAGAATTTTTAATAAGAGTTGGAGAGTATTGGCTAAAAAACTTTGAATTAGACGGATTTAGATTGGACCATGCCTTGGGCTTGCCATTTAAATTTTTAGAGGAATTTTCTATAAGGATGAAAAAAATAAAAAAAGATGTGATAATTTTAGGTGAAGTGTGGGAAGACGAAGGAGATAAGTTAAAAAATTTTAAACTCCTTAAAAAGTTCAAAGGGGATGACGCTCAACGTTTTACCAGTATGTTTGATTTTTCTACTTACGATACTATTAGAGAAGTTTTAGGAAAGAAAAATGGATCATTACTTGATTTATACAATCAAATAGTATTATCAAACCAATTAAACGAAAGGGAATTCCAGTTAACTTATTTTATCGAAAATCACGATCTTCCAAGGTTCATAGATATATGCCAAGAAATAGAAATATTTTACATTGCGCTTGGTTTATTAATGGCTCTTACAGGAAATGTGATGCTAGAATATGGCAATGAGATAGCTTTAAAAGGAGACCAAACAATTCACAATTTTCACGAAAGTGGAAGAGTTGCGATGAAATTCAAAGAAGATTGGTCAAATTTAGAAAAAGAAACCTTCAATTACTGTAAAAATCTCATTAATTTAAGGAAAGTTCACCCCTCTCTATCATCAGGAAGTTACGAACTTCTTACTTCAGAAGAAAATCTACTAATTTTTGAAAAGAAAGCCGTATATGATGAGATAAAAGTAGTAATTTATACCGGAGAACAAGCACATCAATTAGATAAAGAATATTTTGACCTCATTAAAAATGCCAAAGTTTTAACATTAAAAAAAGGCATTTATTATCTTCAATAAATTCAAAATATATTTTTCAGCTCTGTAAGCTTGGATATACTCATAACATCCTTTTCTTGGGTTACAAGAGTTTCTTCATGATTTTTAAACCAAATGGCGCCAATTCCGCATTTCATTGCTGGTAAGATGTCATTTTCAAGATCATCGCCAACATAAACAATTTCATCTTTAGATTTCTTAGACATTAAAATCGCATAATTAAAAATCTTTTCATCAGGTTTAGGAAAGCCGACATCTTCAGAACTAACTAAAATACTAAAATAATCATATATTCCCGAACTTTTCATTTTAACAATTTGAGTGTCTCTAAAGCCGTTTGTCAAAATTCCCAATTCATACTTATCTTTTAAATACTCCAAAGCTTCCACTGCACCATCGATGAGGAGTTTTTGTTTTGATAAAATATTTAGGTAAGAATTATTTATCTCTTCTATCAAATCCTCTCTATGCTTTATTTTTAAAGCATTTAAAGTAATTTCAAAACGAAGAAGTTTTAATTCTTGTTGGCCTATTTCTTTTTTCCTATACATTTCCCATAGTTGTTTATTTATTTTTTTGTAAGATTCCACAAACTTATCCAAAGATGTTCCTCGAAAAACGTGACCATACTTTTGATAGACCAACTTCAATGCTTCTTGTGAATTACTTTCAAAATCCCACAGGGTGTGATCTAAATCAAAGTAGATCATCTTTACTTGGTCTTTCAAATATTTCACCTCTATTCTTCAACTAGATAAAATTGCTGAAAAAAATCTCTCTTTTAATTATAACATTAAACCTTTTTTATTCAAAACTTATGAAATAACCTTTATTTAATCTTTCTTTATTAAAAAGCTGACAAAGTTAATTCTATTTTTACTTTTTTTGTTAGTATAATGTTGGATTTCAATTAGTGATAGAAATAACAAATATAATATTAAATTTTTTTCATATTTAAAAGTGTTATTTGATCTTTTAGTTTATTTCGTGAACTCTTTCACAAAAAAGGGGGTGAAGTTTAAATATTTAACTAAGGTTTTGGTAAAACCCATCTTTTAGTAATTCAAAACTTTTGTTTTAAAAATACCTTTAGACGGGAGGAAAAAGTATGACTAAAACAGTAGAAAAGGTTCTTGGTTTGTTAAGTTTTGCACTAATTCTCATTCTTGGAAACACACTTTTAGCAACAGATATGCTTTTTTTAGACTTTTGATAGGAGTAGGTTTTGGATACACCTTAGCTAGAGCTTATACCGGATTTGCGGGAAGTGTTAATAGGGCTTATAGAACAGGATCTACTCAACTCATGCGTGCTATGATATTCATGTTTTTTATAACCTCTTTGATGATCATGGGATTTTTGTTTAATTCAGATCCAACTAATTACAGCCTTTGGATAAATCCAATTAATTTTGGTTTACTGCTGGGAGCCTTTCTTTTTGGTTTTGGTATGTCTCTGTCCGTTTGTTGTGCTACAGGTGTGCTTACCGACTTAACTATGGGATTTACAAGAGCTTTGATAACGTTGATATTTTTTGGAATAGGTGTTTTTCTAGGATTTCCTATTCAAAGAACGGCTGGATGGGTTACCAATTCCTGGATTACATCTCCAACTGGAGCTAAGTTCAATGGAGGTGTTTTTCTACCGGATTTATTCAAATGGGACGGTTTTCAAGGTTATTTGGGAGCTATCTTATTGTTAGCAATATTTTCCTCCATAGTGATTTTTACATCTTACCAATATGAAAAAAAGAGAATGAAAGAAAAAACATATTTTGGAGTCCCTTGGGAAAAAGAACAAGAAAACAGTAAAAAATTTGATATTTCTAATTTTAAACTTTTTAGTCACGAAACTTATAATCATATATTTGTGAAACCTTGGACTTTAACTGAAGGTGCAATAGTTTTAAGTATACTTTTTGTTCTATTGTTTGTAGTTACAAAGGCTGGTTGGGGGGCTTCTACTCAACATGGGATATTAATAGGCAAAATACTTATGGTTTTTGGTGTTTCGGGAGAGGCTCTCGCTGAGTTTACAAAAATGCCGTCCGCTACCTTTGCTACACCTTTTTTTCAAAATCCATCGTTAGTTCAAAACTTTGGAATAGTAGTAGGAGCGCTAACTTATCTTCTATCAGCAGGTAAATTTGTTGAGTCTTTTAAATCAGAGTTGCGTGTAACTGGAAAAGAAGCCTTTTTATACTCATTGGGCGGTATTTTAATGGGATTCGGAACTCGTTTTGCCAATGGTTGTAACGTTGGGGCATTATACAGCCCTATAGCCGAATTTTCATTATCTGGTTGGATATTTTTGGCTTTCATGATTTTAGGTGCTGTGGTTAGCAATAAGATATTTTATAAGATACCATCAAAAACAGATTTTAAAGTGAATAAGGATTAATACTATAGGAGTTAAAAACTTCTTAAAAAACATAAGATCCATTGCTACTATAACATTTATTTTGTCAAACTAAAGGAGGACTTTAAAATGGGTAAACGAATACTTATAGTTGGAGGAGTTGCAGGAGGTGCCTCAGTAGCCGCAAGAGCAAGAAGGCTAGATGAATCTGCTGAAATAATAATGTTTGAGAGGGGACCTCATGTTTCTTTTTCCAATTGTGCCTTACCATTTCACTTAAGTGGTATGGTAGAAAATAGTGATGATTTGGTTTTGATGACACCAGAGCAATTTAAAAAACAGTATAACATTGAAGCAAGGGTTAACAGTGAAGTTATTAAAATTATAAGGGATCAAAAGAAAGTCGTTGTTAGAAATACGCAAACGGGAGAAGAATACGAAGAACATTATGACAAATTGGTTCTTTCTCCAGGCGCCAAACCTGTTCTTCCAAAAAGTATTGAAGGAATAGACAGAGCAAATGTATTTACAGTCAGAAACGTGGTAGATATAGTTAAAATTAAAGACTACATAGAAAAAAATAATATAAAAGATGTCGCAGTAGTTGGAGGAGGTTATATTGGAATTGAAGTTGCAGAAAACCTTAAATTAGCGGGTTACAACGTTCATTTGATAGAAGCTTTAGACCAAGTGATGCAACCTTTTGACTACGATATGGTTCAGATCTTACATAAAGAGTTATACGATAACGGTGTAAACCTTATTTTAAGTGATTCTGTAACTAAAATCTTTGATGATTATGTAGAATTAAAATCTGGTAAAAAAGTAAATGCTAGAGCTGTTATAATGGCTGTAGGAGTATCCCCTGAAACATCTTTAGCAAAAGAGGCCGGTTTGGAAATAGGTGAAACAGGTGGGATTAAAGTAGATCATAACTACCGAACAAGCGATGATGATATTTATGCTGTCGGAGATGCCATAGAAACTTATTGTGCTTTATCGTGTAAACCCTTAAGACTACCTCTTGCTGGTCCTGCTCAAAGGCAAGCAAGGGCTGCAGCAGATCACATTTATAATATTCCTCATATAAATAAAGGTACGATTGGATCATCGACTGTGAAAGTTTTTAATTTAAATGCGGCTGCCACAGGGCTCAATGAAAAAAAAGCTAAAGCCAATGGTATTCCTTACGACTTTGTTTATATCATTCCTCAGGATAAAGTTGGCTTAATGCCGAATAGTTATCAGCTACATTTAAAGTTGATATACGAAGTTCCTACGGGAAGAATACTGGGAGCACAAGCGATTAGCAAAGGTGATGCTGTTAAACGAATCGATGTGATAGCCACACTAATTCGTATGAATGGGACATTAGAAGACTTAAAAGAATTAGAACTATGTTATGCACCTCTGTTTTCCACTCCAAAAGATCCAGTTAATCATGCTGCACTAGTTGGTTTAAATCTATTACATGGTAGATTCAGACAAGTCCCTGTGACTAAAGTTAGAGAACTTGTGGAAAATGGTGCTTTCATCATCGACTGTCGTGAAAAAGATGAATACGAAAAAGGACATCTCAAAACCGCCGTTAATATACCGTTGAGTGAACTCAGGGATAGACTAAATGAAATACCTAAAGATCGCCCCGTTTATGTTCATTGCCGTTCTTCTCAAAGAAGTTATAATGCGGTTATGGCCCTTCAAGGAAGAGGTTTCAATAATGTCTTTAATATTTCTGGTTCATTCTTGGGTATATGTTATTATGAATATTATTTAGACCAAATCACTGGTAGAGAAAAGATAGTTACCGCTTATAACTTTGATTGATTTATGTTTAGATCAAAAGTATGATATATTTTATAGGCCATCAAGATAATTGATGGCCTTTTATCTAAAATCTTTCTAAAGAGAAGGAATTGTTTGTATGAATAATAATGAATCAAACAAAAAAAACAATCACATTTTATTAACAGTATTTACGTGGTTAACGATATTTTTAACCTGGTATATTGTTACAAAACTAGAAATATTCACTCCAACTTTGCTACCTTCACCCGAAAGAGTCTGGTCAGCATTTTTAAGTTTAGCCAGAGATGGATACAACAATATTCCCTTATGGGTGCATATAGGAACAAGTTTCAAAAGATTGTTCGTTTCTTTAGCCTTTGCTATAATATTTGCTTTACCTATAGGACTTCTAAGTGGTTATTTTAAAAAAGTGGAAGCAATCATAGATTCTATCGTGGAATTTTATAGGCCCTTACCACCTTTAGCTTATTACACGATTCTTATTTTATGGTTTGGTATAGGAGATTTATCAAAAGAAGTTTTACTTTTTTTAGCCGCCTTTGCTCCTATATACATAGCGTGTGTTTCCGCTGTGAGAGGAATAAACCAAGATTATATATTGAGTGCAAGATCCTTGGGAGCAGATCAAATGAATGTGTTTTTTAAAATTGTGTTACCTGCATGTCTACCAGAAATATTTACTGGGATTAGAACTTCTTTTGGTGTTGCATACACAACTCTTGTTTCTTCTGAAATGGTTGCAGCTACATCGGGTATCGGCTGGATGGTAATTGACGCTTCTAACTATTTAAAAAGCGATGTTATATTCGTAGGTATTTTTATAATGGGAATCAGTGGTGTTTTGATAGATTACGGATTACGATCTTTAGAAAGAAAATTAATTTTCTGGAAAGGTAAGGTTTAAAAGCTGGTTTCTTCTTTAGAGGAGGTGTTATGGTATATATGAAAAGTAAATTAATGAAATCTTTACTATTTTTTGCTTTAATTACAATGATAACTCTTATTTTTACAAGTTGTGATAAAAGTCAGCAAGAGTTACCCAAAGAGATTAACATTGGAATTTTAAGGGTACCTAACGATGAAACAATTGCTATTGAACAAGGGCTATTTGATAAATACTTTTCTGATAAAGGTATCCAATGTAATTTTATAGTTTTTGATTCTGGAGTAGAGGCCAATCAAGCTTTTGCCTCAGGAAGTATAGATTTTGCTACTATGGGGAACATAAATTCTATCATTGCTTTTGTTAGAAACCTTGATGTAGAGTTAATTTGGATACACGAAGTCTTAGGTGATATAGAGGCTTTGGTCGTTAGAGAGAACGATGAAATAAACAGTATAAACGATCTTGTTGGTAAAAAGATAGCAACTCCTTTTGCTTCCACTAGTCATTATATTTTATTGAATATTCTCAAAGAAGCTGGAATAGAAGAAAAAGTTCAACTGCTAGATATGAAAACAACCGAGATAGTTGCTGCCTGGTCAAGAGGCGATATAGACGCTGCCTATACTTGGCAACCTTCTTTAGGTGAACTTATAGAAAATGGTGGAAGAGTTTTAATTTCCAGTGAGGATATGTTAGAAAGGGGCTATATTACAGCAAATGTTGCTTTAGTAAGTAAAAACTTTTCAGAAAAGTACCCTGATTTAGTTGTATCTTTTATAGACTGTTTGGCTGAAGCAAACGACATATTTTTAAATGATCCAGAACGTGCCGCTGAGATAGTTTCAAGAAATTTAGGAATATCTCCTGAAACTGCTTTAATCCAAATGCAAGGTTCAATTTGGCTCACAAGAGAAGAAATGATCAATCAAAAATATATGGGGACAAGTGAAAAACCTGGTAATTTTGTAAGAGTTATGAAAGATACATCGGATTTTTTAAAAGTTCAGGGTTTTATCGAAAATTCACCAAGCTTAGAAGAATTTAGCGAATATATTAATCCTTATTACATTGAAAAATCCTTGGAAAAGGATGATGAAAGATAGATAATCTTTATAAAGAAGCTTTGATAAAAATTGAAAATATGAGTGTTAATTACGAAACAAAAACCGGTTTAATAGAAGCATTAAAAGGAGTTAATTTAGAATTAAAAAAAGGTGAATTTCTTTGTATTTTAGGGCCTTCTGGTTGCGGAAAAAGTACTTTGTTAAGGGTAATAGCAGGTTTCATACCATTAACCTCTGGAAAATGTTTGATGCATGAAACCCCTATAGAGAAACCAGACTGGCATAGAGGGGTCGTATTTCAATCTCCCACCTTATATCCATGGTTGACTGTTAAAGGGAACATAGAGTTTGGACCAAAAAGTAGGGGTGTACCAAAAGATAAAATCGAAGAAATTTCAAAATTTTTTATTCAAGAAGTTGATCTTACAGGTTTTGAAGAAAAATATCCTTTCGAGCTTTCCGGAGGTATGAAACAGCGAGTAGCTCTTGCAAGAGTGTTAGCAAATTATCCTGAAGTTATCTTAATGGATGAACCTTTCGGATCTTTAGACGCATTTACTAGAAGCAACATGCAAAATTTGATTCGAAATATTTGGTTAGAAAATAAGTGTAGTATATTTTTCATAACCCATGACGTAGACGAAGCTTTAATGCTAGGTACAAAAGTTTTAGTTATGTCTCCCAGGCCTGGAAAAATAATAAAAGAATTCACCTTAGATTTTACTAACAAGTTGCTAACTCAAAAAGCAAAATATATACTTCATTCAGACGAATATTTCAATACAAAAAGCGAAATTTTAGATTTAATAAATTCTCAAAGTGAAATATAAAAAGATTATTCTTTTTTTGTTCTTAAATTTTTTGCCTCATGTAAGTATACAAAATTTTGGGTGCTGCTTTCACAAATAATCAGCACCCTTATTATTTTTTTTCGAGAATCGTTAAATGAAGCTTCTTCTAAACTCATAAAAGGAACGTTATTCAGATCTAATTTCTCACGTAAAATGGTAGCAGGATTGAGACTTTTGATGTCAGGTGTTACAGAAAATATCACCGATATTATACGTGATATATCATTTTTATTCATTATTTCATTCCATAGCTCTATAACATTTTCAGTTACTTTCATTGGATGGTCTTCGGTTAAAGAAGTTGCTCCCCTAATTCCAACTACCTTATATTCAGAACCCATATTATCATATCCCCCATTTACTTTTATCAAAACACCTAATTATTTAGTTTTTTGTTCCAAATCCAATTCTCGTTTAACAAATACATGTTTATAAAATTCTAATTCATCACCTTTAGTGAAATCTTCGAAATTTTCAAATTGAATTCCACATTCTTTAGGTGCTTCAATGGATTTAACTTCATCTTTATAATGTTTCAAACTCTTAATTTTCACATCGGCAACTAAACCACCATTTCTATAGATTCTAACTCCACCATCCCTTTGAACGTAACCTTCATTTACTTGAACACCAGCAATTTTTCCTACACCTTTTATCTTGAACTCTTCTTTAATTACACCATTTCCAGTAAGCTCTTCCTTTTGAATAGGCTCTAACATACCTTCTAAAGCTTTCTTGATATCATCAATCAAGTCAAATATAATATTATACCTTCTAACTTCTATTCCTTCAGCTTCTGCCATCTTTAATGCCTTTGAATCAGCTTTTACTCTAAAACCCAGAACAATCGCATCTGAAGCGGAAGCTAACATTATATCGCTTGTGCTTACAGGCCCTATCCCGGCATGTATAATTTCTATATTTATTTCTGGATTTTCGAACTTTTGAATAGCATTCTTTAAAGCCTCTATTTCTCCATAAGTACTAGCTTTTAATAAAATATTTAATTTCTTTTTTTCTTCCTCTTCCATTTTTTGCATAATATCTTCAAGCCTCATGTGTCTTTTAGCTGGACCTTTACTTTTTTCTTCTTCTTTTTCTTTGATTTTTTCTGCTAATGCTCGAGCTTCTTCTTTTGAATCAACCACATACATAATAGAATGTGTGTTCGGAACGTCGTTAAAACCTAAAACTTGTACAGGAGTGGAAGGAACGGCTCTTTTTAAACTTTCTCCTCTGTCATTTATCATTCTTCTGACCCTACCATAAGTAGAACCTGAAATAAAGTCATCTCCAACTTTCAATATCCCATCTTTAACTATAACCGTTCCCAAAGGCCCCATAGCCTTATCAACCCGACTTTCTATTATCACTGCTCTAGCCTTTCCTTCAGGGATACATCTTATCTCCTGCATTTCAGCTACTAGAATTATCATTTCCAATAACTCATCGATTCCTTTACCTGTTTTTGCAGAAATTGGAATAGTTATAGTATTTCCACCCCAATCTTCTGGAATAAGATTGAGTTTAGATACCATCTGTTGTTTTGTTAATTCAATGTTGGCATTAGGTTTGTCAATTTTATTTATCGCCACTATTATAGGAACGTTGGCACTTTTTGCATGATTATAAGCCTCTATTGTTTGAGGCATCACCCCATCATCTGCCGCAATGATAAGAACAACTATATCCGTAACTTGAGCTCCTCTGGCTCTCATTTCTGTAAATGCTTCATGACCAGGGGTATCGATAAAAGTAATCTTTTGATCGTTATACTCTATCTGGTAAGCACCTATAGATTGAGTAATACCGCCTTCTTCTTTATCAGCAACATGGGTATTTCTAATTTTATCTAATAGAGTCGTTTTCCCATGATCAACGTGTCCCATAATAGTGACAACCGGTGGACGTGGAGCCAATTTGTCTTTCTCTTTTTCATAAATATCGTTCCACTTTTTGGCAAGAATAACTTCTACATCTTCTTCTTTCTCTTCTGCTTCCTCTTTTTCGATTTCAAAATTCAAAATAACGTTATAACTCATACTAATATCTTCTGCCATGGTTTTATCTAGTTTCTGACCTGGCCTCAATACTATGCCTTTCATAAACATATCTTTTATAATATCGTTTTGTTCTAATTCGAGGCGTTTCGCTAAAATATCAAGCGTTATTTCTTGCGTAGTTATAGTGACTTCTCTTACGGGCTTTTCTTCGACAGGTTCTTCTTCTAATTTTTCCTTGACTTTTATTTTTTCTGGAGTCTTTTTCTTTTCTTTTGGCGGTTCTTTTTGCTTTTTTACTTCCTTTTTAGCTTGCCTTTCTTCCTCAATAAGATCCTTAATAGCTTGCACCGTTTCCTCTTCTATAGTGCTCATATGACTTTTGACAGAGATATTTAATTCCTTTTCCAAAAATTCCATTAATTCTTTAGAGTTCATTCCTAACTCCTTCGCGACTTCGTATATTCGGGTCTTCGACACTTATAAACCACCTCCATTATTGGAACGTCTTCAATATTCCTTCGATAATATTTTCATCTGTAATTCCGACGACGCTTATATTTTGTTTACCAAGAGCCTTAGCTAAAATTGACTTTGGGGAGTTCAATTCTATATAAGGTACATCGAAAATTTCACAATGTTTGATTACATCTAATTTCACTCTTGAACCAGTATCCCTTGGAATAAGTATTACTTTCTTCTTCTGAAATGAACGAATATAATTCCTCAACCCTTGTTTACCATAAACTATCTTATTGGCTTTAGCAGCAAACCCCATATAGCTCAAGATCTTTTGTTCCCTTAAGGAATACTCATTCCCCATGTTGTTTTCTGATCCCCTTTTTCGTGCAACCTTCATTCCTTTTTTATTATAACATTTTATTGCTGTGATTCAAAATATTTTTTCATTACATTTTAAGAAAATACCTTAAAAACTCAAAAAAGGATAAAAAAGATCCATATTGATATTTAAAAAGTATGGTAAAATTACTATAAGAAAACTTTCACAATTCTTAGAGGAGGGATATACGTGGCAAAGTTAATAAGAAAGAACTATCTCATGGCTCCAGGGCCAACCCCTGTTCCAATCGATCTTTTATTGGAAGGTGCAAAGGATACCATCCATCATAGGACACCACAATATTTGGATATTCAAAACAAAGCTTTAGAAAATCTCAAATATCTCTTTCAAACGAAGAATAACGTATACACCTTAGCTGCGTCCGGAACAGGAGCAATGGAAGCCGCAGTTGCTAACCTCGTTTCACCTGGAGATACGGCTATTGCCGTAAATGGGGGAAAATTTGGAGAAAGATGGTGCGAATTATGTAAAGCTTACGGCGCTAATTTAGTAGAAATCGATATCGAATGGGGAAAATATGTTCGAGTAGAACAAATCAAAAAAGAACTAGAAAAACATCCAGAAACAAGAGCTGTTTTCACTACCTTAAGCGAAACTTCTACAGGGGTTGTACATCCCATCAAAGAAATAGCTGAGATTGTAAAAGAAACCAATGCAGTTTTAGTTGTTGATGCTATTTCTGGAATGCTGGCCGAACCTTTAAAAATGGATGAATGGAACATTGATGTTGTAGTTTCTGGAGTTCAAAAAGGATTTATGATGCCTCCTGGCGTAGCAATGATAGCTTTAAGTGAGAAAGCAATGGAGATTGTTGAAAATTCTAACAGCCATAGATATTACTTTGACTTAAGAGCATATAAAAAGAGCTTCCCAGATTCCCCTTACACTCCTCCTGTTAACCTCGTTTACCAATTATTAAAATCAACTGACATGCTAAAAGAAGAAACAATTGAAAACGTTTGGGAAAGACACAGAATCTTAGCTGAAGCAACAAGGGCTGCTACAAAAGCTATGAACTTAGAACTTTTTGCAGAAAGACCCGGAAACGTCCTTACTGCAATAAAAGTACCACAGAATGTTGACGGTAAAGGTATAGTTAAATTTTTGAGAGATGAATGGGGAGTAACCTTTGCTGGTGGTCAGTCACAGCTAAAAGGAAAAATAATAAGAATTGCCCACCTTGGTTACATGTCAAAATTTGATGTTATTGTTGCGGTAAGTGCCTTGGAAATGGCTTTTAACAAATTTGGTTTTGAGATTGAACTAGGTAAAGGTGTAAAAGCTGCTGAAGAAGTTTTTATGAAAGAGGGGGTTTAAAAAAGATGAAAATTCATATAAATGACCCTTTAGATGAGAATGCTTTAAAAAAATTACAAAAAGAATTACCTAATGTAGAAATCACATCGGAACATTTTGAAAAAGATGTTCTTAAAGATAAGATTAAAGAAATTGACGTATTGATTGTAAGAAGTGCAACTAAGGTGACGAGAGAAATATTAGAACATGCAGATAAGTTAAAGATCATAGGTAGAGCGGGTATGGGATTAGATAATATAGATGTTGACACGGCTAAATCGAAAGGTATAACGGTCTTAAATACGCCGGGCCAAAATTCTTTATCCGTTGCAGAACTGGTTATAGGAATGGTTTTAGATATTTATCGACATATTACAATAGGAACGATCGGTCTAAAAAATGAACAATGGGAGAAAAAACAACTAAAAGGATTGGAGTTGTCCGAAAAGACCTTCGGTATAATCGGCTTTGGCTATGTAGGAAAAAATTTGGCAAAATTACTAAAAGGTTTCCAAACCAATACTCTGGTGTTTGATGTTGTTAATATAAGTACTGATGAGCTAAAGCATTATAACGTTAGACAGGTATCTTTAGAAGAATTACTCCAAAATTCTGATGTTATTTCTTTACATATTCCAAAAAACGAAAAAACTTATCATTTTATAAGTGAACCCCAAATCCAAATGATGAAAGATGGTGCAGTAATAATTAATGCTGCAAGAGGAGGTGTCCTCGACGAGAATGCTGTGCTGAAATATCTGAAAAATGGTAAGCTCCTTGGAGTAGGATTGGACGTTTTCGAAGAAGAACCTCCAAAGGGTGATCTCTACAAGGAACTTTTTGCTTTACCAAACGTTGTAGCCACACCCCATATAGGTGCTTCCACAAAAGAAGCCCAAGAACGAGTTGGAATAAATATAGTAGACAGAGTGGTAGAAGAAATTAGGAAACTGAACTAACTCAATGTAGTTATATTTTCTTAAATCAATTTTTAAATTTAATTGTGTAGATTTATGGTATAATCAAATGGTTTTAATTAGTAGTATATGTAACAGATAGAAAAAGAACTTTTTAAAAACTATTTGGAGGTGTAGCTATGAAGATAGTTATTGACAAAGAAGCTTGTATAGGAGACGCTATATGTGAAAGTTTATGCCCAGACGTATTCCAAATGGGAGATGACGGAAAGGCCGAAGTTATTGATGAACAAAGTGACGCACCATGTGTGCAAGATGCCATAGATGCTTGTCCAACTGAAGCCATAAGTATCGAAGAATAAACAGGCAACAAAAATAGTTTTTAAATTAATCGGGGATTTTTCCCCGATTTTTTATTTTTTAATCAATTTGTAGTATAATCTGTTTAGCCCTTAGAATATCTTAACTTTTTTAACTTATAAAAACTTCTATCTTATAATTAATAATGGGCAAAGTTTTCTAGTGGAGGGGTAGAGATGGAAAATGCAAAGGTGTTTGTTATTACCTCCGGAAAAGGAGGAGTTGGTAAAACTACTATCGTAGCTAATTTGGGGGCCACTTTAGCAAAAAAAGGTTACAATGTTTGCCTTATAGATGCAGATATTGGATTAAAAAATCTGGATTTGATTTTGGGTTTGGAAAACAGAGTAGTTTACACTATTATGGACGTTGTAAGTGGTAACAAAACCGTTATGGAAGCACTCGTAAAACACAAACAATTAAAAAATCTCTCTCTTCTGGCTTCTTCTCAAATCGCCAATAAAGATTTAATGTCTCCTCAAGATATGAACAATATAGTCTCTAAACTTTCCAAACATTTCCATTATATTATTATTGATTCTCCCGCCGGAATAGAAAGAGGATTCCAAAATGCTGTTTCATCTGCACAACACGCTATTGTTGTTACTACACCAGACCTGACTGCTATAAGCGACGCGGATAGAGTCGTAGGGTTGCTTGAAAATCAAGGTTATACAGACGACCACATTTCACTAATTGTAAATCGATTAAAATTGAGACTTGTTAGAAGAAACGAAATGCTTTCCGCTGATGATATTAAAGAAGCGTTAGCATTGAATTTAATTGGAATCATACCTGATAGTGAGGAAATTTTACTTTCTTCCAACGAAGGAGCTCCAATATCAACAAACCAAGAAGCTAAACTTTATTCGGTTTTCAATAATATAAGCGATAGAATCTTAGGAAAAGATGTGCCGTTAGAAAAAGATTTGATAGATGTTGACCATGCCCCTCAAGGATTTATAGAATTCATCAAAAGAATATTCAGAAGAGGGTGAAGGTAAATGTGGCCTTTCAAAAGTAAAAAGAATAAAAGTCGGGAAACCGCAATAAAAAGAATGAACTCTTTCTTAAGCACCTCCGATCGAAAAAATGGACCTAAGAGTCAAATGAGATTTGAAAACGTCAAACAAGAAGAGTTGGATTTCGTGATAAACTATATAAAAGATTATGCTGTTAAACATTTGGCAGTAAAAAAAGAAGATGTGAAAGTACACGTCTCCAAAGAAGGCAACTCTATCACCATTGTTGCTAATATAATTTACCAATAACAAAAAAGGAGTTGAAGATTATGACATACACTTATTCTTTAAAAACACATAATAGAGAAGAAATGATCGACATAACCAGCTATATTCAAGAGAGTGTCGAAAATTCAAAAATAGAAGAAGGTATTTTGATCGTATATGTCCCCCATACAACCGCCGCTGTAACAATCAACGAAAACGCAGATCCGTCTGTAAGAAAAGACATCACCAATTTTCTAAAAAATAAAATTCCTAAAAGTAAAGAATATTCTCATCTCGAAGGCAATGCTGACTCACACATAAAATCAACGCTTGTTGGACCATCTTTGACCTTAATTATTGAAAATGGAAAGCTTTTATTGGGAACCTGGCAAGGAATTTATTTCTGTGAGTTCGATGGCCCAAGAAATAGAAATTTTATTGTAAAAATAATCGAAGGTTAAAAGATTGAAGTTAATAATTCTCTATTACAACAAAAATTGACCAGAAATAATCTGGTCAATTTTTTTATCTACTTGCCATTTGCTACGCGAATGAGGGTTTGAACGTTGTTTCAAAAGCATTACGAAAAAAGATTTTGCACAAATCGGCAAAATAGTTGCATTGTGAACTACTTATCTCTAAAGAGGTAAGCTTCCTAATTCAGCGACCGTTGCGAAACATCCTAGAATGAATCTAAGGGTGCTCGACTTACACAGTCTCCAAAGGCTTTACTTTCCCCAGTCCCTGGGGTAGAGTCAGTTTATACAGTGACTAGCTGTTTCCTTATCTGCCGTAAGGCAGTGTTGCAAATGCCTGTTTTAATCCAAACTGCCTAATGTTAACGGCAGCATTTATATCTCTATCATGTTTAGTTCCACATTCAGGACATACCCATTCTCTATCAGAAAGTTTTAAACCTGCGTTCTTATACCCACATACACTACAAGTTTTAGACGAAGGTTCGAACGTTCCTATCTCGATTACTTTCTTACCTAGTCTTTCTGCTTTGTATTTTAGGAACGTCTTGAATTTGTACCATCCTAAATCTGAGATACTTTTAGCTAAGTGGTGATTCTTTAACATGCCTCTTATGTTGAGAGTTTCTACAACAAAGACATCAGCTTGGTTCTCACTGATTTCTTTTGTTAGTTTATGTAGAAAATCCTCTCGTGTATTTTTTATTTTCTCATGTATTCTAGCAACTTCTAATTTTGCTTTGTCCCAATTCTTTGACCTTTGTTCTTTGCTTGAAAACTTTTTATATGCATGTTTTAGTTTTCTTTCGTATTTAGACAAAACTTTAGGAGCTTGATACTTTGTTCCATCGGATAGTACCACACAATCTTTCAATCCCATATCCATACCGATTGAGTTCTCATAGTCTATATCTCTTTCAGGGTAAGAACCTTCTACTTGGAATGTTATAGAGACAAAGTACTTACCTGTTGGAGTTTTAATGAAAGTACAATTTTTTATCTTTGCATTTGGATCTATTTTCCGATGGACTCTTACTTTGATACCTTCTTTAAACTTTGGCACGAATAGAATTCCATATTTATCGTTATTCTCATTTTCATATAACTGTATATGTTGAGGAACTCTAAAAGATTGTCTACTTGATTTCTTTTTAAATTTCGGGTATTTACTCTGTTTCTTGAAGAAACGTTTAAACCCACTTTCTAAATCTTTTATAGACTGTTGTAATGATTGAGAGTTGACATCATTCAACCATCGATACTTCTCTGTCTTTTTAAGAACCGTAAGCACTTTAGCCCACATATAATAATTAGTATACGTTTTAGTATTCTTATATGCCTTGTTAGCAAACTCTAAGAATAGGTTGTAAACAAATCGAGTATGTCCAAAATGTTGGCTAAATTTCTCAATTTGTTCGTTAGTTGGATATATACGAAACTTGTATGTTTTAAGCATATTCAATCACCTTAATTCGATAATTGTATGATATAATACAATTGTATCACATATACATATAATTAACAACATTTTTTGATTCAAATTCGTTTTGTGTTTGAAGCTAGCTATCATCTCTCCAATAAATTGGAGAGTGTTCTCGTTGGATTTTCACAAAATAGTAGAAAAGGGGATAGCCCTAGTTCCTGAAGGTAGACGTATTTTCCCTAATCTCACTGTTTTAGAAAACCTCCGATTAGGTTCGTATTCTCGCAAAGACTCTGAAAAAATAAACGAAGATTTCGATTGGGTACTTACACTTTTCCCGCGATTAAAGGAAAGACTTAAGCAACTTGGGGGTACACTCTCTGGAGGGGAACAACAAATGTTGGCGGTTGCAAGGGGGTTAATGTCAAGGCCAAAGGTTCTAATGCTCGACGAACCATCTCTGGGACTAGCTCCAATTCTAGTCAAAGAGGTTTTAGGAACTATAGAAAAAATAAGCCAACAGGGAGTAACTATATTGCTTATAGAGCAAAATGCTGTTGGTGCGTTAAAAATCGCTAATTATGGTTACGTCTTAGAAACTGGAAAAATTGTTCTTGAAGGTCCGGCAGAAGATCTCTTAGAAAACGATGAAGTTAGGAAAACTTATCTAGGAGTAACGGCTTAAAACCTTGAAACTATTTCATACTTTTCAAGATTTCGAAGAAAGATATCAACAGTACAAGGATTTTCAAGATTTCCAAGATTTCCAAAGATACCAAAACTACCAAAGATTCAACCAGCAAAGATACCAAGATTGTCCTTATTACGACGACTAATTTAAACCAAATACTTTAAAAAGAGGCCTAAAGGCCTCTTTTTTAGTGCGTATAGATAAAATCTAAGTGGTAAAAGTTCTTCGTGAGTAGAGGTAGCGGCAATCAGTAGTTGAAAGCAAAGAGTGTTCATTGGTGGTGTAGGAGAACGGTAGATAAATCAATTATCTACCTTCTGCCCAGTTTTTACATGTCATTTACCTCACAAATGAGAATATGGAAAGTACTTCTAAAACATTATAAATAAAACGTTTTGCACAAGACTGCAAAAAAAGTTGCATTATAAATTTATTTGTTGTATAATTAAGAAAATTACTGTTTAATTTCTTTTCTGTTAGAGAAATATATATTTTTATGAAATTTAGTTCACATAAGATAAAGACCATGAAAATTTTTTCTACATTATTTTTTAGTAAAATAACATCCACACATATTATATGAGGAGGGGAAAAACATGAGAAAAACTGTTGTTTTGGTGTTTTTGGTAGTTATTATGACCTTCACACTCTTTAGTCAAGAAGTTATCAAAATTGGTATGAACTTCGAACTAACCGGACCTGTCTCTGGGTATGGCCAAATGTCAAGAGATGGTGTATTGTTAGCCAACAAGTTGAAACCAACAGTCAACATTGGAGGTAAAGAAATCAAAGTTGAAGTCGTAGCTGTCGATAATAAATCGGACAAAGCAGAATCAGCCAACGCGATAAGAAGGCTTATAGATCACGAAAAGGTAGTAGCAGTCATTGGGCCTGCAACCAGTTCAGCAGCATTAGCTGCAGCTTCAATAGCAGAAGAAAGGCAAATACCAATGGTGGTCAACACCGCCACTAACCCTTTAGTTGCCCAAAACAAAAAGTATGTCTTCAGAACCTGTTTTGAGGATACCTTGCAAGGTGCTCTACTTGCAACATTTGCCTGGGAAGAACTTGGAGCTAAAAACGTCGCCATAATGGTCGATGTAGCTCAAGATTACGTCGTGGGACTTGCCAATTATTTTGAAAAAGCTTTTGAACAGTTTGGGGGAACCTATTTCACAGAATTTTATACAACCGGTGATCAAGATTTCACCGCTCAACTTACGGACGCGCTTTCAAAAAATCCAGATGCTATTTTTATGCCAGGGTACTACGCTGAAATAGCCTTAATCTGTAAACAAGCCAGGGATTTAGGTTTCACAGGTCCCATGTTCGCTGGAGATGGTGCGGACGCACCTGAACTAATACAAATTGGTGGAGAATACGTAGAAGGAGTATCTTATACAACTTACTTCCACGAGGATGCAGAGTTATCCCCTGCTACTAAACCTTTTGTAGAGGCTTATCAAAAAGAATACAACAGAAGAGCCGACGCATTTGGTGCTTTGGCGTATGATGCTTACATGGTAATAGTTAACGCTATTGAGTCTGCACAGTCTACAGATCCTGTAAAAATTAGAGAAGCTTTAGCAAAAACTAAAAACTTTCCTGGTGTCGCTGGTACAATTACGTATCCTCAAGGTTCTGGAAACCCTATAAAACCAGCGGTAATAAACATGGTTGAAAATGGACAATTTGTTTTCCGTACCGTTATAAGACCCAGCATGTGATTTTTAACAATATTAAAGCCATCTCACAAAATGAGATGGCTACACTTTCTTGGATCCAGAAAGGGGGCTCATAATTGACTATCCAAATGTTCTTTCAACATCTAGCAAACGCTATTTCTCTTGGAGGCATATACGCACTTATTGCAATAGGTTATACAATGGTTTATGGCATACTCAATTTAATAAACTTTGCTCATGGTGACATTTTTACTTTTAGCATGTATTTTGCTTTTTACGCAGTTACTCTCTTTTTATTTCCATGGTGGGCAGCTTTTATTTTTGCTATTGTTTTAACAACCCTACTAGGTGCTACAATCGAACGAGTCGCTTACAGACCCTTAAGAAAAGCAAATGCCCCCAAGATCTCAGGATTAATCACTGCAATTGGTGTATCATTCTTCTTACAAAACTTCGCTATAGTTGTTTTTGGTGGAAGAGCAAAATCATTCAATCCACAATTAGGAGTTTACCCAACACAGTTTGCACAAGTATTAAAATTTAGAGATGTAAGGATACCTTTATTAACCTTCATTATTATAGGTGCTTCTATTCTTGCACTCCTTATATTGATTTGGATAGTTTATAGAACAAAAGCCGGCATGGCTATGAGAGCGGTTTCTAAAGATGTTACTGCTGCCAAATTAATGGGCATAAACACCGACAGAACTGTTTCTCAAACCTTTATGTTAGGATCTGCTCTAGCAGCAGTGGGGGGTATTCTCTGGGCTATGAAATACCCTCAAATCTATCCTTATACCGGTATGATACCCGGTTTAAAGGCATTTATAGCTGCTGTTGTCGGAGGAATAGGAAGTATTCCAGGGGCTATGCTTGGAGGTTTTATTTTAGGGGTTGCAGAAATAATGATAGTCGCATTCTTGCCGGCTTTAGCAGGATATAGAGACGCTATTGCATATATTATCTTGATAATAATTCTTCTAGTAAAACCAAACGGGCTTCTCGGTGTTGAAATAGGGGAGAAGGTGTAAATATGGAAAAAACTCTAACTTTTAAGGCCAAATTCTTTTTGACTATTCTTTTTATCTTAGCAATCTTTTTATTACTGTTGACAGCAAATAACAAAGCGAGTGATTATTTAATTTTGATATTGAATTTGATGGCAATTAATATAATATTCGCCGTAAGTTTAACCTTTATTAACGGTATTACAGGCATTTTTTCATTAGGGCATGTTGGATTCATCGCAATTGGGGCATATGTATCGTCCATTTTAACACTTTCTCCTGCTCAAAAAGAAATAAGTTTTTTGATAAAACCTTTAATATACCCTTTAAATGTTATCCAAATCCCTTTCTTACCTGCAATTATAATTGCGGGACTGGTAGCCGCAGCGTTTGGATATTTAGTTGCTGCCCCATCTCTTCGATTAATTGGAGATTATTTAGCCATCGCAACCCTCGGTTTAGGTGAAGTGGTTAGAATCGTTGCAAATAATACCTGGTCTATCACAAATGGGGCTTTAGGTTTAAAAAGCATTCCCCAATATTCTAACCTATGGTGGACTTGGGGATTTGCTTTAATAACTGTTATCTTCATTTCTAGTTTAGTTAAAAGTAGTTATGGAAGAGCTTTAAAGGCAATAAGAGAAGATCCGGTTGCTGCTAAATCTATGGGAATTAACGTCTTCTCACATCAAGTAGTTACTTTTGTAATTGGTTCTTTTTTTGCCGGAGTTGGTGGAGCATTATGGGCTCACTTAATCACTACCATTGATCCTAAATCTTTCATGTTTCAAAAAACCTTTGAAATATTAATAATGGTGGTCATCGGTGGGCTTGGGAGTATCAGTGGGGCTATCATAGGAGCCTCACTTTATACAGTAGGACTAGAGTTCCTTAGAGTTCTAGAAGAACCCATATCGATTGGCTCTATCTACATACCAGGTATCCCCGGAATGAGAATGGTGGTTTTATCTCTCATTCTCATAATTATAATGCTATTTTGGAGAAGAGGCATAATGGGAAAAAATGAAATAACATGGGATGGCATTTATAAACTGATAATGAAGGTAAAAAACAAAAATAGAATGAGAGAGGATGAATGACTTAGAAAAATCCCAAGGAGGCTTCCAATGAGTAATACAAACAATAACGAATATATCTTAGAATTTGAGAATGTAACCAAAAAATTTGGAGGTTTAATAGCTGTTAACAATTTCAATGGCTATTTAAAAAATGGAGAATTACTTGGTCTAATAGGTCCCAATGGAGCGGGGAAAACCACTCTTTTCAATTTGATCACCGGTATATACACTCCAGACATTGGAAAAATTTTATTTAAGAAACAAAAAATAAATTCTAAAAAACCTCACGAAATAACTCAGTTGGGAATTGCTAGAACTTTCCAAAATATTCGTTTGTTTAAAGATATGACAGTTCTAGAAAATGTTTTAGTCTCTCAACATTTGAAATTGAAGAGTTGGATTTGGCTTTTTAAAAGTGTTTTAAAAACTCCTGACGTTTTAAAAGTAGAAAAAGAAATGCAAAATGAAGCCTGGGATCTTCTAGAAGAAGTCGGATTGTCTATTTACGCTAATGACAAGGCAAACTCTCTTCCATATGGATTACAAAGAAAGTTAGAAATCGCAAGAGCACTTGCCACCGGAGCAAAACTACTTCTGTTAGACGAGCCCGCAGCAGGAATGAACCCTCATGAAACGAGTGAATTGATGGAGTTTATAAAACATATAAGACAGGAATATAAGTTATCTATTCTCATTATAGAACACGATATGAAAGTTATCATGGGAATTTGTGAGCGTATATATGTATTGGATTATGGGAAAAAAATCGCTGAAGGTAGTCCGGAGGAGATTCAAAAAGATCCTTTGGTAATAAAAGCCTATTTAGGTGAGGAGTTGGCAATATGAACGGTGAAAATTCAAACATAATTCTTAAAATATCAGATATGCACGTTCACTATGGTGGTATACATGCAGTAAAAGGGATAGATATGGAAATCAAAAAGAATGAAATCACAACCTTGATTGGATCAAATGGAGCCGGAAAAACTACAACCTTGAACGGGATAATGAATGTAGTTAAAAAAAGCGGTGGAACGGTGCTTTTTGATAATGTTGATATTACAAGCATAGAAACACATAAAATAGTAGAAAAGGGAGTAGTTCTAGTTCCTGAAGGTAGACGTATATTCCCTAATCTAACGGTTTTAGAAAACCTCCGATTGGGTTCGTATTCTCGCAAAGACTCTGAAAAAATAAACGAAGATTTCGATTGGGTACTTACACTTTTCCCACGATTAAAGGAAAGACTTAAACAACTTGGAGGCACACTATCTGGAGGAGAACAACAAATGTTGGCGGTTGCAAGAGGACTAATGTCAAGACCAAAGGTTCTAATGCTTGATGAACCTTCTCTTGGACTAGCTCCGATTCTAGTCAAAGAGGTTTTAGAAACTATAGAAAAAATATGTGAAGAGGGAGTAACCATATTGCTTGTAGAACAAAACGCCGTTGGTGCATTAAAAATCGCTCATTATGGTTATGTCTTAGAAACAGGCAAAATTGTTCTCGAAGGACCTGCAGAAGATCTCTTAGAAAACGATGAAGTTAGGAAAACTTATCTAGGAGTGACGGTTTAAAACTTTGAAACTACCACCATGTTTTTTTAAGTTTCTTCTAAGCTTCCATTAAGTGAACATTAAGCATATTGTTTTATTATTTTGATGTATCAAAAATATAAAACATTACTTAGTGGAGGTGTTAGTATGAAAAAAGTTTTTCTGTCTTTCTTTATAGGTATTCTTTTAGTCGGATCGTTATTTGCGCAAGTAGGACCAACTGGTGGGGCTCCAATGTCCCAGGTACAAAATCAGGATCCTGACAACCAGATGTTTCAAGTTCAAGAAAGATTGCAAGAAAGAGTATTATCTCAAGATGTTTCACCAGTATCCGTTACAGGAACTGTCAAAACCATAGTGGATGACGATGTCTCTTTAACCTTGAGTGTTGAAGTAGACTCTGAAATTTACTCAGTAAGAGTACCCAAGAATCTTTTGGATGATGTAAAAGCCGGCGAAAGTATTGAACTAACAGGATACAAGGTAGTAATAAACGACATCAAAAACTTTGTACCTTTAGAGATCAAATATCAAGATAGAACAGTGAATATGCAGAGATATATGGAAAATGTTCGATCTCAAAATTTTGAAGAAAGATATCAAGGAAATTTCCAACAAAACCAAGATTATCAAAGATATAGAGACTATCAAAATTATCAAGATTTCAAAAGATATCAACAGTATAAGGATTATCAAGACTACCAAGATTTTCAAAGATACCAAAACAACCAAAGGTTCAACCAAGAAAGATATCAAGATTGTCCTTATTACAACGACTAATTCAAAGTAAAGACGATGAGAAGAGGCCTAAAGGCCTCTTTTTTTTTTATAAAGAAATAATTAACTTTATAATATTTTTCAAAAATTGAAAAAAACTTCAATATTTGGCTTTAATCGTCCCTAATCATGAAATTTTTTTCATAATCGCCTATAATCGACTTTTTTTAAAAATGAAAATTGTGATTCAATTAATAGTAGAAGTATGGTACTTGTAGGGTAGGCTGCGGGGCGAAGGTAGCATATAATTTATTTAAGAAGGAGAAAAAATGAGAATACAAAATCACCCTATACTAAGTTTTAATAGAGGAAACCAAATAAAATTCTATTACAACGGTAAAGAATTGATAGGTTACGAAGGAGAGACCATTGCGGCAGCTTTGTATGCAAACGGCGTTTTTAAATTCAGTGAAAGTAAGAAATTACACAGGCCAAGGGGAATTTTTTGTGCTATTGGACATTGTTCCTCTTGTTTGATGACAGTTGATGGGGTTCCAAACGTAAGAACGTGCATAACTCCTCTAAAAGATGGAATGAGAATAGAATCAGAAAATATTGGAGTTGAGATAAATGAGTAAAATCCAAAACCTTGAATTATTGGTCGTAGGCGGGGGCCCTGCAGGACTTTCAGCTGCACTTGCTGCTGCTAATTATGGAATTAAAGTATCTTTATCAGAAGAAAGAGAATTTTTAGGTGGACAACTAATAAAACAAACCCATAGATTTTTCGGTTCAGAAAAGGAATACGCAGGCACAAGGGGAATAGATATACTCAAGAAGCTAATCGATGAAGTTAACAAGAATAACAACATAGAAGTGCTATTGTCTTCTAGGGTGTTGGGAATCTATGAAGATAACATTGTAACTATATTAAACGATCATAAAATGAAAAAATATTATCCTCAGAGTATTATTTTTGCAACGGGGGCATCAGAAAAATTTTTAGCTTTTGAGAATAACGACCTTCCTGGCATTTTTGGTGCCGGAGCAGTTCAGACTTTGATGAATGTTTATGGCGTATTACCAGCTACGAATGTCTTAATGATTGGTTCGGGTAATATTGGGTTGATAGTTTCTTACCAGTTACTACAAGCTGGTGTAAAAGTAGCTGCAATAGTTGAAGCAGCGCCAAAAATAGGTGGATACTCTGTTCATGCATCAAAACTCAGAAGGTTGGGCGTACCTATTTTAACATCCCATACCATAAAAAAAGCCATTGGAAAAGAAAAGGTTGAAGGAGCGGTAATATGTGAACTCGACAGCAATTGGAATGAAGTAAAAGGTACTGAGCAACTTATCAAATGCGATGCAATCTGTTTATCGGTAGGATTAACCCCGTTGGTTGACCTGTTAAAACAAAGGAAAGTGAAAACCACTTATGTTTCAGAACTGGGCGGCTACGTTCCCTTAAGAGATGAAAATATGGAAACGTCAATTAAAAATTTATTTGTCGCAGGGGATGTTTCAGGGATAGAAGAAGCAACAGCAGCTATGATTGAAGGCCAAATTGCCGGTTTATCCGTTGCCAAAAGAATCGGAAAAAACAGCAAAGACGAAATTGAAGAAAGAATAGAAGAGGCTAAAAATGAATTAGAATTGCTAAGATCTGGACCTGTAGGCAAGAAAATTAGGAAAGGATTATCTAAATTAGGTTTGAATCACGGGAAAAATTATAACGAAAAATTTTCAGAAGAAGCACTCGATATCTCTCATTTGATGAAAACTGGGGTACCTTCGGAAGAAAACTTAAAAAACAAGTTACCATCAGAAGAAAAGGTCTTTGACAAAGGTCCTATAGCCATATCAGAGTGCTTTCAAAGATTCCCTTGCGACCCCTGCGTAAAAAGCTGCCCTTTCAACGCCATATCTGAAAATGGTAACATCAACAACATTCCCTACGTTGACTTTGAAAAATGCACTGGATGTGGCATATGTGTTAGCAAATGTCCAGGACTGGCAATGCTTGTGATTCATAAAAATTTCAGTGAAACAACCTCGGTTGTAATCATGCCTTACGAATTTCTTCCAAGACCCCATAAAGGAGAAATTGTAAAGGTATTTGATAGAGAGGGAAAATACTTATGTGATGGCAAAGTAATAAGAATATTGGATGGAAAATTTCAAGACAAAACAGCCGCAGTGAGTATAGAAATTCCAAAAGAATACTATTTGCAAGCTAGGAATTTTAAAGTGGAGGAAGGAAATCATGGATGAAAACAAGGTAATAATTTGTAGATGTGAAGATGTAACTTTAAAAGAAATAAGGGATGCCATAAGAAAAGGATTTACCACCGTTGAAGAAATAAAGAGGGTAACAAGAAGCGGGATGGGACCTTGCCAAGGTAAAACCTGTGGTTTATTGATCGCAAAAGAAATTTCACAGATGACGGGCAAACCGATGGAAGAAATAGAACTACAAAGCATCAGACCTCCCTACGGAGGAATAACCTTTGAAGAAGTAACAAAAGGAACCGTAATGGAGAATGATAAATAAACTCTAATAAAATTAGTTAGCAGGTGAAAAACATGAAAAATAAAGCAAACTTTGTGATAATAGGAGGAGGGGTCGTAGGTTGTTCCATTGCCTATAACCTTGCCAAAAAAGGTGTTAAAGATGTAGTTTTACTTGAAAAATCCTATCTTTCAAGCGGAGCAACTGGTAGATGCGGTGCAGGAGTTAGGCAACAATGGGGCACCAAACAAAACTGTCTTCTGGCAAGTGAAAGTATGCATATTTTTGAACACTTTGAAGATATTCTTCAAATAAAAAGAAACATAGAATTAAAGAAAAAAGGTTACTTGTTACTGGCATACTCTGACAAAGAATTAGAACAATTTAAAAAAAATATCGTAGTTCAACACAGTTTAAATATTCCTTCTATTCTTTTAACTCCTAAAGAAGCTAAAGAAATCGTCTCCGACTTAAACATAGAAAAATTGGTAGGAGCCGCCTACTGTGCTAAAGATGGGCATGCCAACCCTTTTCAAGTGACTTTGGGTTACGCAGAAGCTGCACAAAGATTAGGTGTGGAAATAAACAAATTTACCGAAGTCAAAGACATAATAACTAAAAACAACACAGCGCTAGGTGTACAAACAAACAAAGGTTTTATAGAATGTAAAAAGGTAGTTGTAGCTGCAGGAGGTTGGACACAAAATATAGTTAAAATGGCTGGATTAGATCTGCCAATTTACTCTGAAAGACACGAAATATTGGTCACAGAATCTGTTAAAAATGTACTGGATCCAATGTTAATGTCCTTCTCCTACAATATTTACTGTCAACAAGAACCCAATGGAAGCTTCATCATGGGATATGGACCTGAGAACGAGCCCCCTAGTTACAACATGGAAAGTTCATGGGAGTTCCTTGAAACTATGTCGAAAAAGGCAACGTGGTTGCTGCCTCCTCTCAAAAATATTCGTGTCATTAGGCAATGGGCTGGCTTATACAACATCTCACCAGATAGACAACCAATAGTATCACAGATTAACCAGCTAGAAGGCCTCTATGTAGCTTGTGGATTCAGTGGACATGGTTTCATGCTTGCACCAGCCGTTGGGATTCTAATGGCAGATATAGTTACAGGTGATCAATTAACTTACAATGTAATTTTAGATTTAGAAAGATTCAATAGGGGAGAAATCATTGAAGAACCCTCAGTTGTATAAAACTTAAAAAGGAGGAATCAACTTTGAACAACTCGATACCTATTTTCGAAATGCCTGAAAACGAGCCAATTTTAAATTATGGGCCAGGGAGCAAGGAAAAGAAAGAATTAAAGGAAAAACTTTCTGAACTGAAAGGTGAGAAAATCGAAATCCCTCTTATAATTGGTGGGAAAGAAGTAAGAACAGGCGATCTTGGAAAATGTGTTATGCCTCACGATCACAGCCATGTATTGGCAGAATACCACAAAGCTGATGAAAAAGAAATTGCAATGGCAATAGAAAGTTCTTTAGAGGCAAAGAAAGTTTGGGATAAATTTTCATGGGTTGATAGACTATCCATTTTCAAAAAAGCAGCTGAACTGTTATCCACGAATTGGAGGTCAACATTAAATGCAGCAACCATGCTCGGTCAAAGCAAAAACGTTTTTCAAGCAGAAATCGATTCAGCTTGCGAATTGATAGACTTTTTAAGATTCAACTCATACTATGCAACAAAGATATACATGGATCAACCAAAATCTATCAAAGGTGTATGGAATAGATTAGAGTATAGGCCTTTAGAAGGATTCGTTTTCGCAGTTACTCCATTTAATTTCGCTTCTATAGCAGGAAACCTACCCACGGCACCTGCTATCATGGGAAATACGGTTTTGTGGAAACCTGCTTCTTCAGCTGTATATTCTGCATACTTCTTCATGAAATTACTACAAGAAGCCGGATTACCCGATGGAGTAATAAATTTCATACCTGGTTCAGGATCCAAAATTGGAAGTATAGTTTTTAAAGATCCTAACTTTACTGGATTACATTTCACCGGTTCAGCTCCAACTTTTCAAAATATGTGGGAAACAATCGGCAAGAACATAAGAAATTATAAAACTTACCCAAGAATAGTTGGAGAAACAGGTGGAAAGGACTTTGTGATTGCACACGAAAGTAGTGAAATAGAATCACTGGTAACAGCGCTAATTAGGGGAGCATTTGAATATCAAGGTCAAAAATGTTCGGCTGTCTCAAGAGCTTATATACCTGACAACATCTGGCCGAAGGTAAAAGAAAATTTGATCGAAAATTTGAAAGAAATTAAAATCGGCTCTCCAGAAAATTTCACCAACTTTATGAATGCTGTAATTGACAAAGAGGCTTTTGATAAGATAAAAAGTTACATAGATTTTGCAAAGAAAAGTAATGAATCAGAAATAATCTATGGTGGAAAGTGCGATGATTCTATTGGATATTATATTGAGCCAACTGTAATACTAACGACTAATCCAAAGTTTAAAACTATGGTAGAAGAAATATTTGGCCCTGTTTTAAGTATCTACGTTTACGATGCAAAAGAGTTTGACAGTGTATTGAAATTATGTGATGAAACTTCACCCTATGGTTTAACTGGAGCGATCTTCGCTCAGGATAGAAAGGCTATCAAAAAGGCAGAAGAAGTACTTGTCAACGCTGCCGGAAACTTCTACATCAACGATAAACCTACTGGTGCCGTGGTAGCTCAACAACCGTTTGGTGGTGCAAGAGCTTCAGGAACAAACGACAAAGCTGGAAGCGTTACAAACCTTTTAAGATGGGTTTCCGCCAGAGCAGTTAAAGAAAATTTCGTTCCACCAAAAGATTTCAAATATCCATTCATGAAAGAAGAATGAAGACAGCCTCACGGCAAGTAAGTAAAAAGTCCCCACCAGGGGACTTTTTTATTGGAGCGGATAATGGGATTCGAACCCACGACCCCTTGCTTGGCAAGCAAGTGCTCTACCGCTGAGCTATATCCGCAATATTTGGTTGGTGCGCGAGGTGGGACTTGAACCCACACGGATTATTAATCCACAGGATTCTAAGTCCTGCGCGTCTGCCAGTTCCGCCACTCGCGCTAATAACTATAAAAAAATGGTGACCCGCCTGGGATTCGAACCCAGGACCCTTTGATTAAAAGTCAAATGCTCTACCAGCTGAGCTAGCGGGTCACTTAGTAGTTACGTATATCAAAATTCTTTTTTGCAACCGTTGAATATTATAACCGTTCACAACACTTTTGTCAAGTCTAAAGTTAAAACAACAAGTAAAATTGAGTTTAATATTCATTGTTTTTTTACTTTTTTTAATTATTTCTCTTCTTTCAAAAAAATCTCAGACGAGACGAACAAGAGGAAAAGCCCTCCTACAAACAAAACCAAATTAATTATTACAAAATCGTTTAAGCTAATTTGTTTGATATTTCCTGTGTACCTTATTAAATCCACCACATACTTAACCGGTAAAATATTACTTACCCATCTAACAGATGAAGGCAAAAATTCAACAGGGAAATATACCCCTGAAAAGAAAGTCATTGCAACATAAAGGATAGAAGCAATTTCTATCGTTACCGAAGGTTCTTTGAACAACAATAAAAGCAATATCCCAAATCCCATCATCCCTATAGATGAAGTAAAAAACACTATAACAAGCAGTCCCCAATTGAATGTCAAACTCAAATCAAATATTATTTTACCTAAAAAAACTATAATAAACATGGATATGAGATTCAAAAAAAGCTTAGTGGATGAAGCCGATAAAGTAAATTCTATCGGTTTCATTGGTGAGGATTTAAGTCTTTTAATTGTGCCTAGTTTTCGATATCTTCCAAATACATTTATCATTGAAAACATTCCACCTGATAAAAGCGATAATCCTATAACACCTGTCAAAATAAAATCCAAAGAATTTTCTTGACTTTCTCCTATGGGGGTTTCAACAAATTCCACGTTTATATAATCTTCATTCATCCCTATAAAATACTTTTTCAAAAAACTTTCCAATTTTAACTTTAAAAATATATTGCTCTGATTATTTATGTCTGTTCCTTTTTGAACAAAGGTTATTTGATTATTCTCAACCATAATTATTCCCATATCGATTTGATCGCTTTCTAAAGCTTGACTTAAAGAGTTTTTTTCTTCAAAAATTAACACTTGATAAGGAAGAGCTTCTACAATTTCCTCTTCAAAGTTACCAGCGATTCCCAATTTATACTCAACACTTTGGTCAGTCTCTGTACCAAAAATAATCCCGAAAAGAAACATCAATAGAACGGGTAGAAGGAGAGTAAAGAACACTTCGAAACCATTTCTAAAGGTTTCTTTATAAAATATACTCACTAAAGAAAATATGCGTTTATTTTTCACAATAAACCATCCCCTTATAACTCATTGAAAAGATTAAGATAGATGCCATCATCCAGATAACAGGGACGATTATATTAACAGGGACAAGAACATTACCAGTCATCAACTTCCTCATCCCATCCACTAAATAAGTAACAGGGTTAAAATAAACGTACCATCTTATAAACCAAGGTGTATTAGTCACCTCAAAATAAAATCCACTTAAAAAAATGGTCGCTTGATATATGACCTGAGAAATTGCTTCGGCGGATCCCATATTCTTATACAAAGAAGAAAGAAGAAGGCCGACACTCAGTATCACGAGGATTGAAAAACCACTGTAAGCTATAAACTCTGGGTTATATATATCCGGACTAACATCAAAAAGGTAAGCCTCAATGTATAAAACGATCAAAGAAAGTAACAGTAGGATGAGATGTGAAAGTAAAAAGCTAAAAAAGTATTCATTCCCCCTTATAGGAGTGGAGTTTAGCCTTTTAAAAACACCTTTTTCAACGTAATATGAAAAATCAAAAGGCATATTAAATACAGCTACAGTCAAAACAGACATCAAAATAATGGCAGGAAATAGAAAATCTCTGTATCTATACGGTTCTGATTGTTTTATACCTATAATCTCTTCATTAACCGTTAATTTTACTTCTTCCCCTCTTGTATACATCATTATATTCATTTCATTCAAAAATACTTCAAAAATGTCTTTTGCATACATAGAAGCACTATCGTTGGTATAATAAACTTTTATATCAGGAACCTCAATGGTTTCGATCAAAAATTTCAGATTCAGCAAATTAAAGTTTTCAGGGAATACTACAAAAACATTTATCTCGGAATCTTTTAAGTTCTGAAGTCCTTTTTCGAAAGAATCATACTCCTCTACTTTAAAAGGGATATGATTTGATTCAGACGGAGAAAAGACATCATCGAATGTAGTTTTTATTACTCCCTGTAAAGGCTCTTCGTAATATATTCCAACCTTCAAATCTAAATTTTCTGAGGTGCCAATATTTTCAAAGATACTCACGAATAAAATGAAAAATAACGTGGGAAATATTATAGTCCAAAAGGGAACAGCAAATTCTCTTGAAGAATCAATAAAAAATGTCTTTGTGAGATTTATAATTTTTTTCATAATATCTCACCTAATCCCTTAAGCTTTTTCCGGTTAAATGGAGAAAAACGTCCTCTAAGTTAGGCTTTCTAATAACAATATTCGATATATCAAATTTCTTTATTTTTGCATCCTCAAATATTCTTACAAGAGTACTCTCTACATCTTTTGTTTCTATGGTATAAAAATTTTCGTTTTTGGTGACTTGAAAATTTGAATCTTTGAAAAGTTCTTCTTTTATCTCATCAAAGTTCCCATTAGAGTTAATTTCAAAGGTGATTATGGAGTCCATTTTCAATGAATGTATTAGCTCTTTAAGTGTTCCATGGGCTATTACCCGACCTTGATCAAAAATGTAGATTCTATCAGCCAAAAATTCAGCTTCTTCCATATAATGGGTAGTTAGTATTATGGTCTTGCCTAAATTTCTTAAGTCCGATATTTTTTCCCATGTACTTCTTCTTGCTTGAGGATCTAACCCTGTAGTTGGCTCATCAAGAAACAACAACACAGGATCATTAATTACCGCTGTAGCTAACGCTAATCTTTGTAATTGTCCACCTGAAAGTTTTGATACTTTACTATTCTTTTTTTCTTCAAGATTAAACTCCTTCAAAATCTTATTTACATCAAGACGATTTTTGTATAACCCCGAGAATGCCTTAAGGGTTTCCAAAACCTTTAAATTTGGGAAAAAATTAGTATCTTGTAATTGAATGCCTATTCTTTCTTTAATATTAGAATCTACGTTTTCTATCTTTTTTCCAAAATAGTAAATTTCTCCCGCGTCTTTTTTTCTCAATCCTTCGATTATTTCAAGTGTTGTTGTTTTCCCAGCACCGTTTGGACCTAAAATAGCAACGATCTCGCCTTTTTTTACATCAAAAGAAACACCGTCAACCGCTTTTATACTCTTATAATACTTCTTCAAATTCTTCACTTCAATAATACTCTCCATCACAAACATCCCCCCTGTAAGGTTTAAAACCTAAGCCTCTTCTAAAACGTTTCTAAGCCATTTTTTACTTCTATATCTGAAAAAAAGAATTATTGATTTTATAATCTCTTCCATCATCGTTAAAAAATAAACGGTAGGAAAACTTAAATTTAATAACAATCCTCCAATCGCAGCTAGAGGAACACCTATACACCATAACGTAGAGGCTTCAACCAAAAAAGAGAATCTTGTGTCTCCTCCGGCTCTTAAAAATCCGACAACGTTCATACCGTTGAAGATCTTTACCGGTAGAAACCCCATTGAAATAATTATTGTGACTTTTACCATATTTTTAACTTCGTCTGAAACATCGAATACATCAACTACTAAAAATGTAGTTACTATCCCTACAATAGCTGCTATTACACTTATTAACTCCGCCAATTTTAAGGCTTTTTTGGAGGTTTCAAAGGCTTCTTCAAATTTAGATACTCCCAATATATTTCCAATAATTACTGATGCAGCGTTAGCTATAGAAAAAGTCACAGAAACCGCAAACCCTTCTATAGTTGACATAACTCTTTGAGCGGCTATGACATCTGTTCCCATATGAGCATAAACAACAGAATACATAGTGAATCCCAATGACCAGGCAAATTCATTTGCCAAAGTAGGTAAGGCGTAATGAAAGAAGTTTTTCATAAATTTTGAATTCAATTCAGCAACATGTTTAAAATAAGCCCTTCCTGGGAGCTTTCCAACGTAAACTATAAAAACTGTTGCAGTACATCCGATCGCTCTAGCAATCAAAGTTCCTATCGCAGCACCTTTTATACCTAAAACAGGGAAACCAAACTTACCAAAGATTAGCAAATAATTTAGCAAGATGTTTGTAGATAATTCTATAATAGTTATTATCAAAGGCAAATGAGCTTTTCCTATACTTCTAAGCATGAAAGAAAAGACCATTGTAATTGCAAATAATGGATAACTAAAAGCAATTACCTTTAAATAAGGAATTCCAGCTTTAATAACCTCAATATCCGGGCTAAAAAATCTCAAAACTAACTCTGGAGTAAAATAACTCAAAAAAAAGAATGGAATAGAGAAGAGAAGGGAAGACAAGATAGTTAACGCAACAGAACGAGATAAACCATCTTCATCTTTTTTCCCCCAATACTGTGCAAAGAAAATGCCTCCTCCAGAGACTAGTCCAAACAATATTAAGTTGTACAAGAAGAAAAACTGATTTGAAAGTCCAACTGAAGCGATGGCAACCTCTCCCAAAAGACCGATCATTAAGGTATCAACAAAATTAACGCTTGTAAAGATAACTTGCTGAAGCGCTATCGGGAAAGCTATTCTGATTATTCTTTTGTAGATCTCCATAGAACCTCCTAAAATGCATTTTGCAAAATAAAAAATATATGAATATAAAGAATTTTACCACAATAATCATGGTTATTTTTCTAAAAAATTTAAAAATATGTGTTCTCTTCCAAAAAGTCTACTTGGTGCAAGTCTGCTGTTCGCTACCCTAAATACAAAAGTACTTTTTTTACTCGAACTGATCAAATCTTCATTATTTCTGGTATAATTCTTTTTCTTGTTTCCTCTGCTAATTCTTTAATTTCCATAAGTGCTTCTTTAGATATTGGAACATTCACTTCTTCTTTTGAAAATTCAACTTCCTTCATTTTGGATATCTTAAAGAACAATTTCATCGGTTTTTCCATTCTTGTGAACATTAAATTATCTGCTGCTCTTTCCCATACTTTAATTTCATCTGCAAATGCGCTTGTGCTTACAGAAAAGATGTATGTTTTACTTTTGTCGTTTTTAAGAATATTCTCTATGTTTTCTATTACTTTGTCTTTGTACGTAGGAGAAAAAAGAAGTAAGTTCAGAGCAGATCCAAAAACCATCGTTCCCAAACTATTTTTATCAACCATGCTATCAGCTATTTCAATTACTTCATTCCAAATTTCTGGTTTTAACAAGTTCGCTGTTAGAACATTATCTCCCATATTTTCGTATGCCTTAATATGGGGGTCAAATTGAAGCATAGCTATTTTCCCTTGATAATTTTTAAGATCTATATTGTACAATTTGTTCATAGAAGTTTTTAAAAATCCCATCGTTGGATATTGCAAAGGGATAGCGATAACTCCACCCCCTGATTTTAACCACGAAGAAACAAAGGCAAATTCTACTAATGGTTTCCCTGTTCCTCCAGGACCACTTATAAGGGTTGAAGTAGGATAAGGGAAACCTTTAGGTAATACTCTTTGAAGCCATTCCTCTTCCATTTTTAAAACATTCATTTTTTCTTTGCCTCCTCGTATAAATTTGAATGGGCGTTAATGCTAAAGAAATTTCGCTGCCAATGGTGGATATAAGCATTGCCCCAGTTAGGTCCTTCTGTAAGAAACCAAAAACCAAAGGAATAATAGTTACAGCAGGTAATCCTAACCAACGAGTAATTGGAGAAAGTGGTTCTATTATAATATCAGTGAGTCCTGTTATCTCTAAAACGCCATAAGCCATTCCCCCAAGTGCCAACAATGGTATAACTAAATAAACAAAAACACATAAGGTAAAGCAATAGAAATACCCATTCTATAGATTTCAAAGGGATTTTTTCGTTCTCTTTGCCTACTACTTTTAATATATCTTCTTTCACTATTTTTAAGATATCAGATTCTTCGCTCATGCTATCACACTCTTTTTAATTAAGGTATAATAAAATCCATCTTCCCCTTCCCATGATTTTATAAAATCTGCTTTTCCTATGCTTTTAATCATCCGAGGTGCGAGCTCAAGCATCTTCATCATAAAGGAAGTTTATGCAAAGCAAAAATTTGGGGAGGTAATGTAAGTCACGAACCTTTTATATTGTGTTACTCTTGATAGAACAACTTTTTTTAAAAGCTCGTTTTATTATTTGAGAACTAAAAAAACCTAATGTAACTAATATTATAGTCCATGCAAATACCTTTTCCGTTTCTAAATTATTCCTCGCCCAATATAATCCTGCTCCTATACCAGTGTCAATGCTCATTAATTCAGCCATTGTTCCTATTTTCCAACCTCTTTCAATGGTTATCACACCTGCTGAAACTATATAGGGTTTTATCGATGGCAAATATATATATTTCAATTTGCTTCTTCGAGATAGTTGATAAACAGAAGCCATATTTAACAAATCTTTTGATGTGTTATTAATACCTTCTCTCGTATTTATTATAAATATTGGTACAATTGATATAAAAATCGTGAAAACAATTACTCGATAATTTAATCCAAACCAAATAATAGCCAATAATATCCATGATATATTGGGTGTAGATTGTAGTATAACTACCAGTGGGTTAATCATTCTATTTATTTTTTCGTTTAAGCCCATTAACATTCCTGTTGAAACCCCAACAACCATGGCTAAAAGATATCCCAATATAAGCCTAAAAAAACTAAACAACATATAGAGCCATGTTTCAGTTTGTAAAAGCATATGAATCAAGGTGCGAAAGGTGACTACAGGGCTCGGAAGAATTATTGTTTTGTAATTTAAAGATATCAATTGCCAAAGTATTAAAAAAGTTACCACACCTATTATTGAATAAATGTTATCATTTTCTTTGATAGAAAACATTCTCATCTGGCCTTTTACCACCTATAGTTTCTTTGTCAAACTGATAGAATATGTCTAAGTATTCATCAATTGATTCTTTTGCTTCCCAAGAAGGGACTAATCTGAGATTTAATCTTTCCAAGGAGTTAATAGTAACTTTTTCAGGTATGTTCATTTTTTCTTTTCCTAAGACAGCTGCTTCTTCGATATTTTCGTACATCCACTTGATAGCTTTTGAATATTCACTGTTAATTTTCTCAGCTAAATCAGGATTAGCTTCTAAGATATCTCCTCGAATAACAAAACTAGCTTGAGGCAAATCAATTTTTGTTGTCTCTTTCCATGATTATTGTACATCTTCAAATACACGAACTAAAATTAGAAAATCGGGATCTATAACCAGAGCTCGTGCAATTGAAACTCTTTGTTTCATTCCTCCACTTAATTCAGGAGGATAGTAATTTTTGAATCTTAACATTTCAACTCTGTCTAGAACTTCTTCAACTTTTTCCTTTCTTAAATTAAGGATTTTAGAGCTTTTAAACATTTTTGTCATTCAAGCTTCTCTTTCACTTCGCTTACCAAGTAAATAAAATACAAGTACAATTGAAAGAAGTAAAGCAATTGCCACAGATATCCATAACACAGAATGTCCAATCGTGAACTGATAAAAAAGAGTTGCTACAATCCAAGCTAAAACCGTTAGGTAAGTAACTGATAGGCTTCCATAAAAGGGACCAATCTCTTTTAATATAGCCCCAAAAGCTGCAACACAAGGAAAATAAATCAAAATGAACAAAAGATAAGCGTAGGCACGCGCGGGCTGATTATTGAATTTTTCTCTTATTACTGAGAATGTTGTTGGTGCCACTTCAAGTTCACTTATTAAACTTTCTTGATCTTCTTCAACTATTCCAAAACCTAAAGGATCGCCTAACGTACCACCAATACCTTTAAGATTTTCAGGAATAGTAACAAATGATTCTATGATTTGTCCCCAGAATTCAAATCCCTTTCTTTCTACTCCTTCTTCCATATTGGAACTTTCTACGTCTTGCATATAAAGACCGTTTAAAGTTCCTACAACAACTTCTTTAGCAAAAAGTCCAGTAAAAATTGCTACCGAAGCGGGCCAATTGTCTTCTTCAATACCCAAAGGAACAAAAATAGGTGTAATGGATTTTCCTATTACCGAGAGTACGGAATTTTCTGTATCTTCGTTACCTAGGGTTCCATCAGTACCTATAGAATTCAAAAAGCCTAATATCGTTACCACAATAATGATTATTATTCCAGCTCTCTTTAAAAATGCTTTTAATCTAGTCCAAGTGAGAATCATTATATGTTTGAATCTGGGAGGATTGTATGATGGAAGTTCCATTACAAAATGAGAAGTTTCACCTTTAAATACCGTATTTTTTAATAAAAGCCCAGTTAATATTGCTAACGATATACCAACCAAATACAAACTAAAAGTTATTAAAGTCGGTTTTTTTGGAAAGAAAATAATACCAAATAAAGCATAAACGGGTAATCTTGCTCCACAAGACATAAGAGGTGCCATAAATACTGTCAAATACCGATCTTTTTCATTTTCAAGAGTTCTAGTTGCCATTACCGCAGGAACCGTACAACCAAATCCCACCATCAAGGGTACAAACGCTTTCCCTGGCAATCCGATAAATCTCATAAACCTATCCATAACAAAAGCAGCTCTTGCCATATATCCTGAATCTTCTAAAAGGGCAAGCATAAAAAACATCATAAACATAATAGGGACAAAAGTAGCAACAGTCTGAATACCACCACCTATTCCGTTTGCTAGTAATGTAGTGAGCCAATCAGGAGAGTTGATCATGGAAAGCGCATTTCCAATCCCATCTACAAAGATTGTTCCAAAGAAGATGTCAAAAAAATCTATAAAAGCGCCCCCAAAGTTTATAACGATCCAAAAAGTAAAGTACAAAACAACCAAAAATATTGGAATACCTAAAAATCGATTCATTACAATCGCATCGATTCTATCGCTGAAGCTAATTTTTTGCTTTCTCTTTTTAATGACTTCTTTTGTTAGGCCTTTAATATATCCAAATTTTGTTGTAGCTATAAGAACCTCTGGGTCTTCTTTCAGAACACTTTTTAAATGATCCAGTTTATTATCAATTTCATTTTCAGTTAACGCACCAACTCGTGTTACTTTTTTAGTTATAATTGGATCTTTCTCTAACAACTTAACGCATATCCACCGGGACGATATATTCATTTCTTGCGCGATATCATTTATTTTTGGGCTCCACTCTTTTATAATATTTTCTATTTCATCAGGATATTCAATTTTCAATGTTGATCTGCTTGCTTCTTTAATCAAAGAAGGAAGTCCTTTTTTTAGTTGTTCAACTTGCTCTTTTTTTGTAGAGTTTATAGAAAAAATGGGTAAATTAAGTTCTTTTGAGAGTAAATCTATATTTATCTCTATGGAGTTTTTTTGTACAACATCAATCTTATTTAACAAAAGAATTATCGGAATATTCATTTCAATTAAGTTTAAAGTAAGAAATAAATTTCTCTCTAAGTTCGAAGCGTCTACAATATTAAGAATCGCATCGTAATCTCTACTTAAAATGAAATCACGAGCAATTTTTTCGTCAATAGACTCCGCACTAAGAGAATACACACCTGGTAAATCTACAATTTCTACTTTCTTACCTTCTAATTCAAAAAAACCTATTATTTTTTCTACAGTTACTCCAGGCCAGTTTCCAACTCTTTGTTTACTTCCAGTAAGACCATTAAATAATGTAGTTTTACCAGAATTAGGATTGCCAATTATTGCAATTTTAAAGTTTTTTTGGCTATTCATGATATCCTCCTCAACTTTAAGATTTCAGCTTCTTTCTTTCTTAAAGAAAGTTTAAAACCCCTGATTTCAATTTCTATAGGATCTCCCAATGGCCCAACTTTTACAATTTTTATCTCTGTTCCCTTCGTAAGCCCCATTGAAAGTATTTTTTTTAAATAACTTTCATTAGTAACTTTATAACCTACAATTTGGGCTTTTTCACCTACTTTTAAATCAGCTAATTCAACCTCCATAATAACCTCCTTAAAAATACCTAATTTTTTTAGGGTAACCTAAATTTAGATAAAAAAAATTATCCAACTTCAATTGCGCTTGCCATTCCTCGACCAATCATTACTTTATTCCCAAAAATTTCTAAAATCATTGGACCGTACTTATTGTTCCTTATAACTTTGATCTCTACTCCAGGAATAACACCCATTTGCAATAATTTTCTTGTAAGATTAGTTCCTCCATCTATTCTCTTTACTATGGCTTTATCTCCATTATGAAGTCCGATCAAGTACATTCTATCTTCTCCTTTGAAATTTCAAAATGATCTTATTTTTTAATCCGAGTCTTGAATTTGTTTTTGTTTACAAAAAGTATCAAACTCGTTGATCCAATTCGGATTTGCTTCTTGCCATTGTAGAAAAAACTCAATATAGCATTTAAACTTATTAAAAGCTTCTTCTGATAATACATATTCCATTTTACTGGCGATATCCTCAGATAAATTTTTATCAAGAGAGAGTATATTACTAAAGAAGTAGGTCAATGTCCTGTGCTTTTCTGTTATTTTTTTTGAGACTTCGTGCCCTTTTTCAGTTAGTGAAATAATACCATACGGTTCATAATTTATATAACCCTTGGTTGCAAGCGTTCTAAGTGCAACGGTTACAGAAGAATTTTTCACTTTGAGTTGTTTGGCAATATCTTTAACTCTCACACCGTTTTTTTTGAGAATTATATTGTAGATTGTCTTGAGATAATTTTCTAGCGATTCTGTTAATATGTCTTCCAAGATAAACCAACTCCAACCAAAATAAATTGCCTTTTGGTAATCTTTAATTTAAAACAGATAAAATATATTCTATTAAAATTATAAGTTTATTATAATAAAGTTAGATTTATCTAACTTTACAAAAAAATATAATTATTATTAAATTTATCAAGGTAAAGGGTTTGATCTCCATTCAATATAATGTTGGGTAAGTTGCCATAAATTGTGGAATACAACGAGGATTACAGAAAAGAAATAAGTCCGCTCAAAAAGAATTATTCCAGAGCAGACTTATTATATAACTTCTTTATCATATACTTTAAACTAAGGGTTAAAAAGAGAAAGAATACTTTCGCAATCAGAACCTTTTCACCACAAATTTTTAGCACTTGTAGAAATAGCATGAATACCCTTTTTAAAGAGATCTAGAGTTTCGCTTTTTTTAGTTACCAATCCACCCGCTATCAAACATACCTTTGTTTCTATATTTTCTAAAAAATATGGTGCTGCTATCGCTGGTAATATTTCAAAGGCATCAGGTTGAGAAGTTTTTTCCAGAAAATTTACAACAGATTTTAAAGAACCAGAATCTAACAAAAACACTCTTTGAACTGCTATTAAATTTTCTTTCATTGCAATTTTTATAACGTTATTTTTTGTGGATATTATTCCATCACATAATTGTTTGCGAGCTAAATACTCGATACCTTTTTTATCAGAAGCGATGCCTTCTAATAAATCGATATGGTTCTATCACGAAAATAGTGGGTAATTAAGCTGGAGTTAAATTAAGTTTACCAAGGGCAATAAAGATAGTGATTTT
>NZ_JBSVZD010000011.1:0-59187 GCF_054051725.1 Petrotoga sp. DB-2
AAAATCACTATCTTTATTGCCCTTGGTAAACTTAATTTAACTCCAGCTTAATTACCCACTATTTTCGTGATAGAACCGAAAATATTTTTTCTAGTTTGCTGTTGTAAATAGAATTAGGACTTTTAAAATAAATATTTTCTCCCACTGCAATAATGCTCAGTGTATCTTCATCTATTTCTCCTTGCTTCACTGGATTTAGTAAAATTGAACTTTCCTTATACTGTGATGGAAGGGTAAAAGACGAAATTATACTGGGGTGGGTATTTTTACTTTGGTCGCTAGAGCTGTTTCCTTCTTCAGTTTCGTATGTGTATTCGACAAAATTATCATCTTTAAAAGGCTCCACTAAATATGATGGGACAGATTCTTCTAAAAAATTAACTATTTCCTTTAAAACGTCAGGATCATTGTAAATTTCATAAAAGCTTTTTTTAGAATAATAAGTTTTTTCAATACCTTCTAAGTTGGCGCTGTCAACACTTACTATTCCATCTCCCTTTCCTTGCACAAATTCTGGATACAGTCTGGAAATATATTTGTTCGATAAGTCTTCCTCTATTTCAGGGTTATTACCAATAACCGATAAATATCTGATGTCATTTCTTATACCAAAAGAGTCTAACTTATTTAGAAACTCAGAGTCAGGAATAAGATCTTCATAGTACGAATTGATTTGATCTAGGTAAGAACTGATTTGCAAGGTGATTTTTAATATTGCGCTATCTTCAACATTAAAGTATTGAGATAATATTTCCGTGTTTTTCCCGAAGAGCAAATTGAAAAAAAGAGGATTTGCGAGATTGCTTCCTTTGTTTGGAGTAGAAATGAGTACTAAATTTTCCACATTTTGAATTGTTTGACTGGACTCTAAAGCATATCGAGCAATTAATCCACCAATGCCATGTGCAATGATATCAAACTTTTTATTGGGAAATCTAGAAAGTTCTTGAGCGAGTCGCCTTCCTTCAAATTCTATATAGCTATTAATCCCTGTTCTTTCAACAAAACTAACAAAAGAATCATTGTAATTTTTGCTTCTTGTAGATGTCAATGGGTAATTGTAACTCCAAATGGTTCTATTTGGAAAAAGGGAGGACCAAAAAGATTGTGGATAGCCATTTTCAGGTATATTCATTACCTTTCCAAGGAAGTTAAGATCCGTTCCAGGAATTAAAATAATATCAGGTTCAAGAGTTGGGGGTGATTCTTTTATAACCTTGAGTCCACTAGATGATTCTTGTGGAGATTCAATGACTAGACCTATATAATTTACTTTAGTTATTTGGAATGTTTGTGCTTCTATGTAATACTCGTCCTCTATTTTTACTATTTTTTCCCCGCTGAATTCAGAGATAACAGGAGGATCTTCCTGTGTAATGTAAGCTAAGGAGAAATTAACGAAGTTATCTCCAAAGTAATTATCTTTTGGAATTCTGTATCTTACAGTAATTGGTAAAATAGAGGATTCATTACTTTCATCTGAGAAAGTAATTTTATATATTTCCCCATAAAAATTTTTGTAATTGATCAATTCTTGATATTCTGAAGAACTTCTATCTAAGACTTTAATGTCAATGTTTTTCTTTGAAGAAAAAGAAAAATCAGGTACAACTATTTGAATATTTGTAGAAGAAGGAGTTATCTTATTTGAAGGCCAAAAGATGTTTTTAAAAATGAGGGAAAAAACAAGTATCACAACAGCAATTACAATAATAAATAAAAGAATTTTGTATTTTTTTTCCATATATCTAATTTTATTTAAAAAGTTAAAAGGTTTGAATTTTATAACTCAGTCAACTCCTTTTTAGATTGTTAACTTGTTTCTATAGTCTTTCGAACTTCTTTCAAAATTATGGATAGTTCTTTTAGGTTAAGTTCTTCCAATTTTTGTAAAACACTTCTATAGATATTATCGGCAATTATTTGAGTTTCTTTATAGTTATAAAAATTTAAAAGAGTTTTTTTGTTTACATCTTTATTAGTTTCTTTTCCAATATCTTCTTCCGTAGTAAAGACATCTTTTATATCATCGAAAATTTGGAAAGAAACACCGAAATCAGTTCCTATTATATTCATTTCTTTAGCTAGCTGTACTTCTCCGTTTATTAAAAAGGGAGATGCAAAACAAAAGCCAAAAACTGCACCTGTTTTCTTCGAATACATTCCAAGAATTTCTTTTTCACTCACATCTCTATCTTCTTTTTCAAAGATTAAGTCTTCCATTTCTCCTTCAAACAATTTTAAAATGGTCTTTATAAAATAATTCATTAAAAGAAGTTTATTTCCTTCGTTTATATTATCTAAATTGGAAATAATCTGTAGTGGAAGAGTAAATCCATAATCTCCTGCTAGTATGGCTTTATATTCTCCAAACTTTAAATGGTTTGCGAGTCCTCCTCTTCTTAACTTTGCGTTGTCTAAGGCAGGTAGATCATCATGTATTAAAGATGAAGAGTGTAAAATTTCTATAGCTATCGCAATGTCCATTAAATTCTTTTTATTTGCGGAGGCTAGCTGCCCAAAGTTATATATAATCCATGGTCTTAGTCTCTTGCCGCCGTTTGCTATGTAATAAAACAATGGATTTTTTAAATGATTTCCCAGCTCCAAATTTTCGAAAAAATCCTTTATCTTCTTGTCAAAGAAATCTTTAAACTCTAATAATTTTAGAAATTCCATCAATTCACCTCGTGCTTTTAGAAAAAATTATTCGTCATCTTCATCTTCATCTTTATTTTTATTTTCGAACTTCCTTCTTAGCTCGTCTATATCGAAATTTTCAATATCTTGTCTGAATTCGCTTTCTTCTTCGGTGTTTATAAAAGAAGCTTCAATACCATGTTCGGTTACTATTTTTTCTTCTATGTAAATAGGTAAGTTATTTTTTAACGATAAGATTATACAATCCGAAGGCCTTGCATCGATATATATCTCTTTAGAATCACTATCTTTCAGGACTAATTTAGCATAATAAATATCCTGCTTGAATTGGTCAATTTCTATCTTAATAGGTTTTGCGTTAAGTTGTTCGATGATATTTCCAATGAGATCGTGGGTTAAAGGTCTTTCAAAATCTTCATTCCTCAATATTAAAGCCAAAACACCAGCTTCACATGGTCCAATCCATATTGGTACAACAACGTTTGTATCTTCTACCTTTAAGAAAACTATTGGTGAATTTGAAACTTTATCTATTCCCATAGTAACATTGCTTACTTTTTTCATGGTTAAAAACCCCCTTTAAAAAACTGGAATTACGTTTTTGTTTCTTTCAAAGCCAGTTGAGGCTCAATTGTAACCTTTTCACTGATAATGCTTTTAAGACATTCTCTTAATTCCCCTTCACTAGCGAAAAGTTTTGGCTCAACTGGTTCGTGTATGAATAGATTAATATTCGAAGGCTTGATAAAGGCGCTTCCTTTTTTGCTCATTTTGATAGTTCCATCTATTGTGACAGGTAATATTTTTATATTATACCTAAAAGGTATCAAAAGAGTTCCCTTTTTAAATTCACCTACTTGTCCGTTTAAACTCCTTGTTCCTTCAGGAAAAAGGGTTATAATTTCTCCTGATCGAGATAATTTTGCGAACTTTTTAAGTGCTATAGCCCCACTTTTTACATTACTTCTATCTATTAAGATAGAACCAAGTTTTTTGATAAAACTTCCCAATATAGGAATCATAGAAAGCTCTTTTTTTGCTATAAAAGCTGTGGGATAAATATAACCTAAAATTAAAGGAATATCGAATATGCTTTGATGATTCGCTACTATTACATAAGGACCTTCTTGTGGTATATTTTCTTCACCGAAAACCGAAATGTTGCTATTTAAAAATTTAAAAGTGACTCTTCCAAACCAAGATACGACTTTTCTAATATATTCTTGAGAGGCTTTGATCCCTTTCCGTTTTTCCAAGATATTAGCTTTTATCAACACATAACTTCCATATACAATCACAACCCCGAAAAATCCGATAATTAACCATATTGTGAAGAAGATCGCCTTTATTGTTTCTAATACCTTTTTCATCAACTGTCCTCCTTTTTTGTCCCTTTTTTTAGTTTAATATAAATAAGACTATGATTCAAAGTGATCAATTTCAGAGACTTTACTATCTTCAATCTTATATTTTTTAGCTTCATCTAAAACCTCTTTTTCTAATTCACTTAAATGTGGTAGAGAATCCTCAATTGATTTTATGTGATTTATATTTGATTTAGTAGCGGGTTTAGAAGGAAGAAATACGCTACAGGAATCTTCGTATGGTAAAATAGATGTTTCATACAATCCAAATTTTTTAGATAGTTTAATGGTTTCGTTTTTTGTGAAACCTATAAGTGGTCTTAACACAACTTTTTGACTGGAGTCAGAAATTGTTAGTAGATTTTCTATTGTTTGTGAGGCTACCTGCCCTAAGCTTTCGCCGCTGACCAGAACTTTTGTGTTTGTAATATCAGAAATTTTATTGGTAATCCTCATCATTGCTCTTCTTTGTAGAATAACCGAATATTTATCTTCTTTTATATCTCTGAAAAGAAGTTGAATCTTAGTTAAGGGTACCACGTACAAATAAAAAGGGAAAGACGTAAATTCTGACACTATAGAACCAATTTTCAAAATTTTATTTAAAGATTTAGGACCGGTGAATGGGGGGCTATAAAAGTTCACAGCATTTAGTAACATCCCTCGTCGCATCATTAAAAGAGTAGCTATTGGACTATCAATCCCACCTGATAACAAAACGGTTCCTTTTGAAGATGTGCCTACAGGTAATCCACTTGGTCCTTCTAAACGATTGTTGAATATAAACGTACCTTCTTTTCTAATATCTATTTCTATATTAAGCTCTGGATGATTTAAATCAACTTTTAATTGGGGGAAATTATTCAGTATAAATTCACCTATTATACCAGCGAATTCTTGGCTGTTATAAGGGAATGATTTGTTGGCTCGATTGACACTTATTTTAAAAGTTTTATAATTATTGTTTTCAAGAGATTTTTTTGCCACTTTATAGACTTGAATTTTAATTGAGTCTATATTTGATTCAGTTTTTTCAGCTATTGAAAACGAATGTATTCCGAAAATCTTTTTTAGAATGTCGATATCTTTAACGGTTATTCCCATATTTTGTTGAGGAATTAGATATATTCTGTTATTGTTAACCTTGAAAATGAAATTCTGCGAAATTTTGCTTTGAATGTTGTCTTTGAGTTTATGCATAAAAAACATTTTGTTCTTATTTTTTAGACCAATTTCGTCAACCCTGACTATCACTACTTGCATTCATTTCCCACCTTAGATTTTATAAAAAAATATTTTCCACATATAAATTATAACATAATGGAGATTTTAGAGCTATATTTTTTTAAAGAGAAACTTTAGAAATAAAAAAGATTTTTCAAAAGTGTGTGCTGCGGTGCGAAGGGGCGCACAGGACAAATTGAAAAAAACATAAAAAGTAACATTTTCAGCAACAATATGTAAATAAAATGTCTTTTCTGAAAATATTAAATTAAAAAAATACGATTTTGGTTCTGTTTAATATATTTGCTGTCTATCTATTATAAATAGAGTATTATATCTTATTATAAAACGTACGGTAATAAATCGGATAAATTTAATCATATTTGAATTATTTTTCACAATAGTTTATAATCTAACTGACTGACCAGTCAGTCAGGAAAAAGAGGTGATCCAAATTAACACAGGGGTAAAGGTTTTGGATAAACAAGAACGCAAAAAATACATAGCAGAAAAAACTTTAGAATTAATAAGCGAAAAAGGTTTGACAAATCTAACGATGGAAGATGTTGCTCTTTCGTGTAATTTGTCTAAAGGTTCTATATATAACTATTTCAAAAATAAAAATTCGCTAATTGTTTCTGCTTTTAGTGCGCTGTTAGAAAAAGTCCAAAATTTTTTTGAAGAAAACGAATCCGTGCTTTCTCAGGATTGTGTGGAGGCAAGTGCTGATTTTTATGCAAATCTTTATTCAAAAATTTTAAGTACTTTTCCTTCAAAAGAATTAATGCGGTTGTTTGAAATTTTGATGAATTCTACACATGATCAAAGTATGATGAAAATTTTAACTCAAACATTCAAAGAAAATTACGGAAAGATCCTCGGCAAATTTGAAAAGTTATTTAATTCGAAAACTAAAGCATTTATGTTACAAGCGATGTTTGATGGGTTAGTTATATATAGAGCCGTAGGCGTAGAATTCTCTGATGATGAGATAAAGGATAATTTCAAAAAAATGATTTTAAGTCTTACAGAAGACAACAAAAATTAGGAGGTGTCCGGTATGGCAGTTATGGACTCAATGAAAAACATGTTACTTAAACAAAGTTCTAAATTAATAACCAACGTTGTAAGACATTCTGATGTGGATCAACTTGGGAAATTGTTATGGACATTATCGAAATTCTCTAAAGAACCTGCGAGAAGTGGACTTAGAAAATTAGCAACAGGGGCGGAAAACCATGATCCGATGTTGGTGAATTGGGCTGATTTGTTCAAGAAATCTAATCCCAAAGTTGTTGAAAAAATAATAAACAATCTAATCATCAACGAATTTGCTGTTGGTGAAAAAACAAGACAAGAAAAGATGCATGAATATGGGATCGTCCTTCCAAAATTAGCTGTACTTTCTCCAACATATGCATGTAACCTTAGATGTGTGGGTTGTTATGCTGCTATGTATGGTCACAAGTATATGCTTTCCAAAGAAGAAATTTTTGATGTAATTCGACAATTCAATGACTTAGGTATCTATTTCTTCATTATAACGGGTGGAGAGCCATTTGTGTATCCTTATCTATTCGATGTACTAGAAGAGTTCAGTGATTCTTACTTTTTAATTTATACGAATGGAACCTTAATTAATGAAGAAAACGCTAAAAAGTTGGCAGAATTGGGTAACGCTACATTAGCTATATCAGTTGAAGGATATGAAGCTGACACCGATTGGAGAAGAGGTAAGGGTGTTTTTGAAAAAATTCAAAACGCTTGGAAGCTCTTAAGTGAAAATGGGGTTATATATGGAGCCTCCGTCACCGCAACAAGAAAGAATCACGATGTTATAATGAGTGATGATTTTTGGAATTATTTAAAAGAAAACAATGTGAGTTATGCATGGGTTTTCCAATTTATGCCCGTAGGAGCGGATGCTTCGATGGATTTAGTACCTACTGCAGAACAAAGGTACGAAAGATTCTACAAATTGGAAGAGTTAAGGTTAGGTGGAAAGTTTGCATTTGTTGCCGATTTCTGGAATCATGGTTTCTTAACTAACGGTTGTTTAGCAGCGGGAGCTAAGTATTTACATATAAACGCCAAAGGTTATGCTGAACCATGTGTCTTCCAACAGTTTGCCGTGGATAATATAAGGGAAAAACGAATTGTAGATATTTTAAAATCACCATTTTTTGAGGCTTATAAGAGAACTATCCCCTATTCCAATAATTTGTTTAGACCATGTCCCATAATAGATAATCCCAAGGTATTCAGGGCAATGGTAAAGAAGTTCAACGCTATTCCACAGCATCCAGGCAGTGAGCGGACTGTGAATGAATTAGCGCCTGAATTAGACCAACTTGCCGAAGAATGGAAAAAATATGCCGATAAACTTTGGTACGAAGAAGGCTATGCTGAAAAATATCCTTCAAAAAGAGGAGTATATAACTACAAAGTAAGGATGAGAAGGTACTCAGAAAATGAAGAAAAATTAGCATTGGACAAAAAAGCTGAATAGTAATCCTTTGATTATAATACTATCTTTTAAAATAACGGGTCTTTTGTACCCGTTATTTTAATTTTTCAGTTAATTATACTTAGGTTTGTTATGATATAATATAGAAAAGAAGAAATTATTTAAATAAAATAGAGAATTATCGTACATACTCCTTTTCTAGAAACGATGTGTGGGAAGGAAGGTCGTCAAAAGCAAGTTTTGAATTTCTATAACTAATAAAATAATATTGGTATTAGGAGGAAATCGATGGAGTACGATTTTTTATCAGTCACTTTAAATCCTTCGTTGGATAGAGAAGTTATAATTGATAATTTTGAAGTAGGGAATATGTATAGAATAGAAAATCCTTCAAATTCCAAAATGGAACCAGGAGGTAAAGGTATTAACGTTTCAATAATGCTATCTAATTTACAAATAAAATCGATAGTAACAGGTTTTTTGGGGGGATACATAGGTAACGTTATTCAGAGCAAACTTTCAGCGTATGATAATATAACAATGAATTTTGTTTATTCAGACGAAGAAAGTAGAGAAAATATTGAAATAATAGATCCCTTAAAAGAAGTAATAACATTGATAAACAGTAAAGGTCCTTTTATTAACAATGAGGATTACGATCATTTTTTGAGGAGATACAAAAATTCTCTTTCATTAGTGGAACATGTCGTAGTGTCTGGGAGTGTTCCTCCAGGTTTGAAAAGTAGTGTTTATTCCGATTTGATGTTGGAAGCTAAGAAAAGAGGAAAAACTACTTACATGGAATCATTTGGCCCTTGTTTTGAAGAAGCTATTTTAAATAATTGTCCTACCGTTGTAAGACCAGACTTTAGAAGAAAAACAGAAATTTTTGGAAAAACTCTGGAAAGTATTGATGATTTTATTGATGCTTCAAAAAAAATTATAGAAAATGGTGCCAGATTAGTTGTTATGAGTTATCAGATTTTCGGTGACGTAATAACAACTAATGAGGGTGTGTGGCTTTTTAATCCGGAGGAAAAAATTGAGAAGTCACATCTTTTTGGGGCGGGGGATGCATTTATGTCGGGAATATTATACTACATAATAAATTATAATTTCAATTATTTTGAAGCTGCAAAATTCGGTATGGCTAGTGCCATTTCCAAAACGGATTATATAGAAAAAAAGATAGGAACTTTAGAAGATATAAAAAGAAGTTTAAATAGGTTTTCCATTGAAAGATTAGAATAACAAAGAGGTGTTTACCTTGAAAGCTAAAGAAATAATGGAGAGAGATCTAACATCTTTAATGGAAGATGAGAAAGTAGAGCGTTTTATTACTGTATGTCGAAGGCATAATTTATCTGCACTTCCCATAGTTACAAGTGATTTTAGACTGGTAGGGTATTTAAGCGAAAGCGGTATCATTGATGCCTCACTTCCGGGGTATTTGAAGCTCATGGAAACTACTTCTTTTATACCGGATAGCCATCAATTTTTTAATGGATTGAAAAAAATATTGGATCGTCCAGTATCTGATTTTATGATAAAAAAGCCATTTAAGGTTTACTTTGATGATACGGTTTTGCATGTGGCAGATGTAATTATAAAAAATAAGTTAAAGGTTTTGCCTGTCGTTGATGATAATGAAAGATTGGTAGGGGTTATTAGGAGAATAGGTTTACTTAGTAGAACATTGAGCGGTGAAATAGAATATGAAGCGTAAAGTTTCTTTTATTACTTTTGGATGTAAAATGAACCAAGCCGAAAGTCAGGCGATGGCCGAGAAATTATCTCCTCATTTTGATATTGTATTTGAAGAAAAAATGGGTGAAAGTGATATATACGTTTTAAACACTTGTGCTGTTACTTCAGAGGCTGAAAGGAAGATTAGACAAACAATTAGGAGATTAAAAAAATTAAATGGGAATTCAAAGATTATAGCAACAGGTTGTTATTCTATTTCTGATCCCGAAGAATTAAATAAATTAGGTGCCGATGTGGTCTTAGGTAATTTTGAAAAAAAACAAATAGACCGTTTTTTGTACGAAGAAGGTATATACTCAGATAAGCATTTTTGGCTCCATAATGAAAAATATGACATATTAGTTCCCAACGAACCGTACGATAACCGAACAAGGGTTTTTTTACCCATAGAGGAAGGATGTATTAACTCCTGCACATTCTGTAAAATAAGATTTTTGAGAGGATTAAAAATAGTCAGTTTACCAAAAGAAGAAGTTATTAAAAGTATAGAAAAATTCATAGAAAAAGGTTATAAAGAAATAGTGCTTACCGGAACAAATTTGGGATATTATGGAGTGGACAATTCAGAAACCTTGGAAGAACTATTAAATCAAATTGGGAAGCGTTTTGCTGATAAAGAAATTAGAATAAGAATAACATCTCTATATCCTGAAATAATAACCGATAATTTGTCTGCCATATTGAACGCTTATCCAATATTTGAAAGACACGTACATCTTTCGATTCAACATTTTTCCGATAAAATTTTAGAAACAATGAATAGAAAGTATAATAGAAAAATGATTTATACAGCCATTGAAAACTTAAGAAAATACGACTCAAAATTTTCTATTACCTGTGATCTCATAGTTGGTTTTCCAGGTGAAGATGAGAAAGATTTAGGTATCATGTTTGATTCAATTGAAGAACTTAAGCTTTTGAAAGTTCATAGTTTTAGGTATTCACCACGTGAAGGGACTGTAGCTGCTAAGATGAAAAATCAAATACCCGGAAATGAAAAAAAGGCCAGACTTTCACAAATGAATAAAATTGCTGATGTTTCAAGAAAAAATTATCTTAACGGTATGATAGGGTCTAGAGTTAAGGTATTGACAGAAAACCGCTTAAAAGATGGTTTTTTTGGATACGACGAATATTATATCCCACATAATATTCAATTTCATGAGAAAAAAATTGAAAAAGGTCAGTTTTTTAATACGATGATATCTTCTTTATCTAAAGAAAATAAAGGGGTGGTATCGAATGTTCTATAATGGCAGAGAGTGGGTAGAATTTCCCTTGGTTAGTGGTGATGATGAAGGTTTCGTGAATGGTTATTCCATTTATGATGTACTCAGAACTTATTCAGGTATTCCTTACAATTTAAAAAGGCATTATGACAGGTTGAAGCGATCTGCTGATTTTATGGCACTTGAAATACCACCTCTGGAAAAGATAAAAATAATTTTAAATCAGGCAAAAAAGATTCATAATTATGAAGAATTCAGATTTAAAATATATGTAACACCTTTCACTTCTAAATATAAAACATTTTATTGCTTTGTTGAAGAGTTAAAAGAAGATGTAGATTTAATTGAAGAAGGCGTGGTAGTAAATATAGCTAGAGAAAGGAAAAGTTCCTCTCCTATTATTCCCTATTATGTAAAAACACCTTTAAATGGATCGATCAAATACGTGCATAAAAAATATGATTATTACTATGATTCTATCGTTTTGAATGAATTCGGTAATATTACCGAAGGCACCTATTCTAATATTTTTTACGTCAGTGGTGGCGTTTTATTGACACCTCATATTTCATCAGGAATATTACCGGGGATAACCAGAGAAGATGTCCTTCAATTGGCAAACGATTTATCTTTAGAAGTTGAGGAGAAATCGAATGTTCAAGTGTGGGAGCTTTTATCCGCCGAGGAAGTGTTTCTTACCCACACTTCAAGAGGGGTAGTACCTGTTAGAAGAATTTTTCCTGATTTTACTTTTACTGTACCTGGTGTAGTAACTGAAGCTATTCTTGACAATTGGAAAGATTTCATAACAGAAAAAATAGAAGATTAAGGGAAACATCTTATTTACTAAGATGGTCAAAATGGAAGAAAAATTTGAAGGTGTTTTAAAACAACTTTCTAAAAAAAATTTGGTTTACAAAAAAATATATATAATAAAAAAATTAAGAGAAGAATTACCTAAGTATATTCCTGAGAATTTATCAAAACATGTAACAGTTAAAAATTATCTCTCAAAAGAGAAGGTAGTGGAAATAGCTTGCTCTAATAATTATGTTAAACAGGAAATACTCTTTAGGGAAAGAATATTGTTGAATGCATTAAATTCTATTCTAGAAAATGAAACGATAAATAGGATTAGAATTGTTTCTTGAGAAACGCTTGTGGAGGTGTTTAAATGGTAGAAAAAACATATTCTGGAAACGATATAAAGGTTTTGAAAGGTTTAGAACCGGTTAGACTAAGGCCCGGCATGTACATAGGATCTACGGGTAAAACGGGATTAAACCATATGGTTTATGAAATAATTGATAACGCAATAGATGAGCATGTTAACGGTTTTTGTGATACCATCCGAGTTACTTTATATGAAGATGATTCTATTGAAGTTGAAGATAACGGAAGAGGTATACCCGTAGATATACACCCAACTGAAAACAAAAATACGTTGGAATTGGTTATGACTTCGCTTCATGCGGGTGGAAAGTTCGATAAAAAAGCTTATAAGGTTAGTGGAGGACTCCATGGAGTAGGAGCATCTGTTGTCAACGCTCTTTCAGAATATATGGAGGTAAAGGTCTATAGAGACGAAAAAATATACTATCAAAAGTATTTAAGAGGTGTTCCTCAAACAGGTGTAATTGTTATTGGCGAAACAAACAAAACTGGAACTATCGTGAAATTTCTCCCTGATAAGGAAATATTCGATGATGGAGATATAACCGTTGAATCACGATTAATTGAGAATAGGCTGAAGGAAATAGCCTTCTTAAATCCTAACTTGAAAGTTATCTTTGAAGATAAGAAAAGAGATTATAGGCAAGAATTTCATTTTCAAGGTGGTTTAAATGAATTTATAAATTACATCTTGAAACGGCGGAAAATGAATTCTATTTCCGAGCCGGTTTATATGTATGGATCATATCAATATAGTAAAGTGGAGTCTGAAATTCAAGTGGAAATAGCTTTTGTATATACCGATTCTGAAGAAAGCAATGTTATTTCTTTTGTGAACAACATTAGAACTATCGATGGTGGAGAACATGAATCTGGATTTAAACAGGCTCTAACAAGATTATCAAATGAATATGCAAGAAAGTACAACGTTTTAAAAGAAAAAGATGATAATTTTAGCGGAGAAGATGTAAGAGAAGGATTATTAGCCATAATACATATAAAAATGCCCAATCCCGTTTTCGAAGGTCAAACAAAGGGGAGACTAGGGTCTAAAGTTGCTAGAGAAGCAGTAAATCAAATAACTACAGAAAAACTATCTTTATATTACGATGCAAATATAAAAGAAGCTAAAAACATTTTTGAGAGAATGTTTTTTGCTTACAAAAAAAGGCTGGCAGCTAAAAGAGCTAGAGACAATATTAAAAGAAAAACGATATTCGAAAATACAACCTTACCTGGTAAATTGGCAGATTGTACATCGAGGGATTTAAATGAATCAGAGCTTTTTATCGTTGAAGGAGATTCTGCAGGGGGAAATGCAAAACAAGCTAGAGATAGGATGTACCAGGCAATTTTACCTTTAAGAGGGAAAATTCTAAATGCAGAGAAAACTGATTTTTTGAAACTTTTAAAAAATGAGCAAGTTTCAAATATTTTCACAGCTTTGGGAACTGGCATAGGAGAAGAGTTTAATTTGTCCAAATTGAGATATGGTAAAATCATTATCATGACTGATGCAGATGTTGATGGTGCCCATATTAGAACTTTGGTATTGACACTTTTTCACAAATATATGCGTTCTCTAATAGAAGAAGGTCATGTATACATTGCTCAACCACCTTTGTATAGATTTGAAGTTGGAAAACAACATTTTTATCTTTATTCTGATGACGAACTTGAAGAATTGAAGAAAAAGTATGGGGATAAAAAATGGAGGCTACAAAGATATAAGGGGTTAGGAGAAATGAACCCTGACCAATTGAGAGAAACCACTATGGATAGAGAAACTAGAAAACTTGTGAAAATAAAGATGGAAGATTTAGAAATGGCAGAAGAGATGATAGAAATACTCATGGGATACGATCCTTCGGTTAGAAGAGAGTTCATTGAATCTAATGCTAATAAGGTGAAAGAGCTCGATATTTAGTGCAATGGAAAAAGTTAACTTTAACCTTTTTTTACCTTCTACTTTTAATAATTTGTTTTTACCATCTCAGCCCTTTTTTTGATGAAACTCAAGAAGAACTTTTTGTTTATAAAGATAAAATAGAAATTGAGAAAAGTATTTATTACATAGAAATAAATAATAGATATTTTTATTTTGATATTTATGATAAAATAACATTTGTTAGCGATTATCCACAACCAAAATTCATCAAAGTAATTTTTTCGAAAGATAAAATTAAAAAAGAGGAAGAACTCAATTTTATCAAAGGCATATGTTACAATACTTCGATTAGAGAAATAAATTTTCCAAATAAAGAAATACTTTGTTATAATAACATAAGAATTAAATACCTCGAATTACCAGAAATTGAAGTTTTTTTGGCGATACTTAGTGATATAGAGCTATTAGGACCTGGGAATTATTTTATTAGTAACCATAGTTTTTTTAAAATCGATGATCGGGGGTTATAGTATGGCTAAAAATTATTTAATTGGAATAGATATAGGCAGTTTTTTTCTAAAAGGAGTCCTTTTTGAAACAGACGAAAATGGAAATATAGTACCAATTTCGCTGAGTAAACTGCCAGTTGATGGTATTATTAACGGTGAAATTCAAGATATGGAATCGTTACGTAGATCGATTGAAACGCTTATAGAAAAGTTGAATCAGGAGTCTCCAAAAAAGGTTAAAAATCCTGAAATTATTGTAGGATATTCTACTAACTCTTTAAATATTACCGAAGAGAATTTTACCGTTGAATTTAGTAAAAGAACAGAAATTAGAGAAAATGAACTTAGAAACATCAAGAAAAGCGTTATCAAAAAATACACGGACGAAGGAAAAATAATTTTAGATTCTAACTTTGTGAAATTTCATATTGACGAAAAAAGGGTAAAAAATCCAGTTTCTTTTTTTGCCGAAAAATCTTTAACTACAACGCTAAATATTGTTTGGGTAGATGAAAATTCTTTTTCATTGTTAATTAACGTTTTAAAAGACATTGTCTATACTTCTGAAATTCCTATATACGATTCAACTTTATCGAATAGTTATATTATTACCACTCCCAACGATAGAAATGTTGGAATCACTGTCATTGATTTCGGTTACAATTCTTGTAGGATAATCATTTTTAAAGAGGGTATTCCAAAGTTATTCTATACTTTCCCCTATGGAATGAAATATGTATTACAAGATATTTCCAATATACTTAAGGTTTCTGAAAGAGAGGCGCATAGATTATTGGAAGAGGAAGGGGCATGTTCAAGAGAGACTAAAGTAATGAAAAAGGTGAATTTCCAATTATTGACGGGTAGTGGTTATTCTTACGTTCCTTTAAGTCTTTTAAATAAAATCATTTTTGCTCGGGTCAGAGAAATCATAAGCAGGCTAAATGGAGAACTCTCAAAAATAGGTTATGAAAGAACTTTCGAAGTAGGAGCTTTACAGGGAGGAATAGTATTGACTGGGGGAGGTTCGAAGATAAGAAATATTGAAAGCACTGTGAAAGAACTGATGGGTGAAAATTTCAGGAAGAGTTCCATAGTATCTTTCGACTCTTTCAAGAATATTCCAGAAGAGTTAGTAAAAGATCCAGAGTTTCAGAGTGTTTTTGGGTTAATAGAAAGGTACAGAATTGATCTATTAGAAGAAAATCTTAATGAAAAAAGTAGAGAGACTCGTTCGGAATCCCCCAAAAGAAGTAAATCTTCCAACAAAACGACAACCGCCTTAAAAACTTTTTTTAAGAAGATAACGGGAGGTGAAGAAGAAGATGCCCTTTGAAATGGAGGAAATCAACAAAAGAGATAAATTATTTAGTAGGAAAACAAGTTACAAGATAAAAGTTATTGGTGTTGGAGGAGCAGGGAATAATGCTATTCAGAGAATGATAAAAAAGGGTATTGATGATGTAGAATTAGTTTCAGCTAACACGGATGTTCAAGTATTAGAAAGTAACGACGCACCTACAAAAATTCAATTGGGAAAAGAGTTAACAAAAGGCTTAGGTGCCGGCGGAGATCCTGAAATTGGTAAAAAATCGGCTTTAGAAAGTCAAGATGATTTAAAAGAAACTTTAAAAGATACGGATCTTTTATTTATAACTGCGGGTTTAGGGGGAGGTACAGGAACAGGAGCTGTACCTATTATAGCCGATTTAGCTACACAAATGGGTATTTTAACAGTGGCGATAGTTACCTTGCCTTTTCACTTTGAAGGATCAACAAAAGAAAGAATAGCTTTGAAGGGATTTCAAGAAACTAAAAAGTATGTGGACAGTTTAATTAAAATATCAAACGATAAACTCATAGATAACGACGATGATATTCCCATTGATAAAGCCTTTGAGAAGGCTGATGAAATACTTATTCAAGCAATAACAGGTATTTCTGATTTGATAACGAAGCCAGGTATGATCAATTTAGATTTTGCAGACGTAGCTTCGGTATTACGTATAAAAGGTTCTGCCATGCTAGGGATTGGTCTTGCAAAAGGAGAAAAAAGAGCCGAAGAAGCTATAAAAAATGCCTTGAATAGTAAGATCTTAGAAGATCCTGTAAGGAATGCAACCGCTGCTTTGGTAAACATTGCTGGTAAGACTCCAACCACACAAGATGTAAAAATTGTTAACGAAATTTTACGTTCATACGCAATAGATGATGCAAGGCTAAAAATGGGAATTACAATTATAGATTTGCCTCCCGAAGTTATTAAGGTAACGGTTATAGCATCCGGTTACGACAAATTGCCTGGAGAAGAAAACTATCTAGATCTTTATGAGCAACCAGCATTATATAGACAATTTGGTAAAGGTGTCGTTGCTGAAGAAATATCCAAATTGAACAAGTATTTACAAGATCATGTAGAAGAAATTCCAGGAGAAGAAGTTCAACAACAATAATAATAATGAAAAAGAAACCTTCTAATTTCTATCTCTTGTATAATAAAGACTTAAAAAATTATGAAGTTGAAGAAAATATTTTAGATAACTTTTTGAAAAAGTATGACAATGAAAATATTACAGATTTTCATTTTGAGCCCCATGAAGAAAAGGTAGATGTTAAAGCCAGATACTGTGGGGATTTAATAACTTTAGAAACTATGGGTGTATATGAATACGAAGTAGTGCTAAACAAATTACTTATCAATTGTGGGTATGATATAGTAAAAGATTTTGAAAATATCGACGGTTCTTTTAATTTTCAGAACGTTAATTACAGAGCTTCCTTTGTTAGATCTTCAGAAGGAATAAGTTGTGTCTTAAGAAAATTAAGAAACATAAACGATATTAAAGTTTTCATGGAGCCTTTGATTCTTTCTAATGTAGAAAAATTAATTGATCAAAAATCAAAAATGCTTATTTTTTCTGGTCCTACAGGGTCTGGCAAAACTACAACGATGCAGTATATAGTTAATAAGTTCAAAAGAAAAAGAAAAGTACATAGCATAGAAAATCCAATAGAGTATATTAATCCTGGTATAATTCAAATAGTATCAAAAATTGAGGAAGACAAGGCAGATATTTTAAAATATATATTGAGACAAGACCCTGATTTAATAGTTGTGGGTGAAATTAGAGAGAAAAATTTTGCAAAATTGTTATTTGAATCTTCGATAACGGGTCATTTGGTGTTTTCCACTTTACATTCTAAAAATGTTTTTTTAGTACTTCAAAGGTTGAAGATGTTTGGAATAGAAGTAAGGAATCTCTCTGAAAGCTTAGATCTCATCCTTAATCAAAGATTAATCCCTAAAAAATGTCCTTTTTGCCAAGGAAATGGGTGTCATAACTGTTATTATACAGGGAAAAAAGGTTTTATAACTATTTTTGAAGGTTTAATAATTTCAAAAAATTTAAAAAAAGATATTTCACAGAGTAAAAGTATCAATTTTATAAGTGAAAAATACAAAAATTCTGATTGTTATATAGATCCGTTGCCTACACTTCGTAAATTTTTTAATGAAGGGGTAATCAATGAAGATCAGTATTTAAGTAACTTATCTTTTTTCTAAATAATATTGAGAATAGTGAGATGAATTCATGCAATATTTTTCAAAAAGCCCAGAAGAATGGCAAAAGTATGATGAAGAAAGGAAAAAAGAAAAAGAAAGAAGAGAACAACCAAAAAAAAGAATAATTAGATGGACATTTTACATTGTTATTTTTTTGTCCATATTATCATTGATATTTATTATTATAGGACGTAGGGGTTCAAGATTTGATCTGCCTTACAATGTAGTTATAAAAGGTATTCATATCAACTTAGAATCAAAAGAAGAATATTACTATCCAGATAACTTAGATATAAAAGTTACTATACAAAACACCAACAACAAAGACTCTCATATAACAATTAATAATTTTTCTTTTTTGATAGTAAACCAGGAAAATTCAGAGGTTGTATACAGTTATGTATTTCCTCAACCCGTAGAAACTGATATCTCGCCATATAAAACAATTTTAGTTTTTGATCTGTTAAGAGAAAAGGAGATCTCAAATTTAGACAAAGGAACTTATGAAGCCCGAGTGACCTTTGTCTTAAATGATGAAAACGTAAATCTTGTTAAAACCTTTAATTATAATAAGGGATTGATTATAGATGTTTCTGCTAAAGATATGTTCTACCTCACTACGGAATTCCCTTCTGTTAGCATATTAGCAGTAAATGGAACCAACGAAACCTTTAACAAAGAATTATTTGGAACGCTAACAATAAAACAAAACGAAAAGGTTATCCATTCACAGAAATTTTCTTTTGGGACATTAAATTTAAATCCTTTGTCTTCAATACCCTTAGATTTTGAAATCAATAAAAAGTTGGATCCAGGAAATTATTATGTTTTATTCGACTTTAATTCCCTTGAGCAAACTTATGCAACTACTTTGAATATAGTGAATCAAACAGATAAAAATTACAATGATATATCCCTTCTAGTTTATGTTATTTCAGCAGCCTCCAGAGGAGATCAACTTGATTTTGAGGGCTTACTAAGAAATTCTAATAAACAACCTAGGGCATTTGAAATTTCACAGGTACGGTTTAAGTTATTCTATGAAGAACAACTAATTTATAACTACGAGAATAACGACTTATCTAGGGTATATATACCAGAATTAGGAACGACCAGGGTATTTGATTTATCGAATGTTAAAACTATAACTTTAGATAGATCAGGAAAGTATGAAATTCAATTCAGTGTGAAGATAGGAGATAAGATATTTTCAAAGAAACATACAGTCGAAGTTTATTAAATTCACTTAGAATAATTGTGTGGCGGGCTGCGGGGCGAAGGAGCGCTAAAATAAAGTTTCCAAAGAGAGTAAAATTAATACAAATGAGGTTAAAATAATGTACGGATACATATCTATCTATTTTACCCCTACCGAAGAAGAAAGAAAAAATTACCTATATTACTATTGTGGATTATGTCATTCTTTGAAAGAAAATTTAGGAGAGTTTTATAGACTCACGACGATAAAAGAAGTGGTTTTCTTTTCAATGTTGAACAACCCTCTTGAGAATATAAACGAATTCAGATGTCCATATGTAGGATTAAAAAAACGATTTAAACCCGCAAATAATTCTTTTATGACACCTTATGCTTATCTCAACTTACTCATAATCTATGGAAAACTTTTAGATTACAACTTAGAGGGGAAGTTAGTACCCAAAAAAATTTTAAAAAAATTGGAATCAAAACTATTTGAATACTTTGACTCCAAGACTATCAATGAATACAAACATCTATTAAGAATGCAACAAAAGGTAGAAGAACAAAATTTAGATTTGGATGATTATGCCCAACCATCTCAAGAGATTATGGAAATGTTATTTGAAAAATTTTTTCCCCAAGGGTATCCAGCTACCATGCCTATTGTGACTGCTTATTTGCTATATTTGGTAGATAGTGTGTACGATTTTAACAAAGATATAAAAAAAAGAAATTTTAACTCTATAGCAAGTTCTTTTGGAGTAAAAAAATTAGATGAATTAACTCAGGATCAAAAAGAAAGAATTTTATTTACTTACGATTTATGTTCAAAAGAATTCTTAGAAAACGTTGAAGAAGTTGCAAATTTTAACAATCATTTAGTAAAAAAGCTAGCGACTTTTTCTTTGATATATCACAGAAATTCTGTCACAAAAATTTTAGATGGAGGAGAAATTGATGAAAGAGCAACAAACCATTCTAGAGCAAATAAAAAAAGGAGAGTTCAAAAGCCTATTTTTAAAATATAAGGAAGATGAAAAGTTTAGAGAAAAAATGGATACTTTTAGAGCGGGTTATTATAGCTATGGAAGAAGTGGATGTGGTAACTGTTTAGAATGTTTAGGAGCCACTGTCTGTTTAGATACCCTTTGTGAATGTGGTGGCGGAGATTTGTGTAATTGGTTTTAAAAGTTTATGAATTTAGATATAAAAAATCCCCTTATAAAGACTGCTTTTTTGGTTATCTTTTTTTTCTTGCTTTTCCTTATTTCAAGGTATTTGAGAATCGCTCCCACCGTTGTTAGTTTAATTCTTCCTCTGGGAGTTTTCTTTTTAGAAAAAAGATATGCATTTATTTTCAGTATTTCAATTTTCTTTTTAATATTTATCAGTGGCTTTGTTGTTGAAGCAATTGGTATATTTTTGCTCTTTTTTCTTCCAATCCTTGCTTTTATTGTTGTAGAAAAAAGGTTATTTAAACACTTATTCATTACAATTTTTTCGATTCTTGCCTTTTATCTTATGTTTACCTTTTTTGGTGAACTTCTTCCGGATTTTGCCACTCAGGGAAAAGGTCTATTCTTTATAATATTTCTTTATTTGATATTTACCAATATTTATGGGTATTTATTAAAGAGATTGAAATATGAGATTTCTTCATTATTGAAAAATTTTTCTCAAAAAGAATAATATAAAAAGCCGATGATGAAAAATATTAGGGGAGTGATATCGATGTATCCAGAATATGTTACTAAGTTGGAAAAAGTAAAAGGGATTTCACAAGAAGAATTAAAAGAACTTCAACCTGTTGAAGAAAAGTATAAGTTTAGAGCTAATGAATATTACTTGGCCTTAATCAATTGGAAAGACAAAAACGATCCTATAAGAAAGATTATAATTCCAAATATTGAAGAATTGGAAGAATGGGGATTAGAAGACGCTTCAAAAGAACATTCATATACAATAAGTAAGGGATTGCAACACAAGTATAGGGATACCGCTTTACTGTTAGTAAATGATGTATGTGGGAGTTTCTGTAGATTCTGTTTTAGAAAAAGATTGTTCAAGAACGTTGGTAAAGAAGTAGTTAGAACCCGTGAAATTGAACAAGATCTCGATTATATTCGAAAACATGAAGAAATCACAAATGTTCTCCTGACAGGGGGTGATCCTTTACTCCTTTCAACTAATAAACTTAAATCAATTATAGAATCTATTAATGAAATAGATCATATAAAAATCATTCGCATAGGTACAAAGACTCCGGCTTTTAACCCTTTCAGAATAATATCGGATGATACACTATCAAGTTTCATTAAAAAAATTACCAATAGTGGTAAAAAATTATATTTTATTGTGCACTTTAATCACCCAAGAGAATTAACTTCTGCTTCTATTCAGGGAATAAATATATTGCAAAATTCTGGAGCCATAATAGCAAATCAAACTCCTCTTTTGCATGGTATTAATGATAATCCTAAGACATTATCGACATTATTTAAAAAGCTATCCTTTAATGGTATTCCTCCCTATTATGTATTTCAAAATAGACCTGTCATGGGGAATAAAGGTTTTACTATTCCTTTAGAAAAAGCTTATTCAATATTCCTAGAATCTTTAGAAGATATCTCAGGTTTAGCCAAAAGACCTAGATTTGTAATGTCTCATGAATCTGGAAAAATAGAAGTTGCCGCATTGACTAGCAAAAATATTATCTTTCGTTATCATAGATCGCACAATCCTGATAACTATGGTAAATTTTTTGTATTCAAAAGAGATCCACAAGCCTATTGGTTTGATGATTACAAAGAATTGGTGGAAATATATAATTACAAAAGTTTTTAAAATATATAGATAAGATTCCATTACTTGAGGGATGAAAATTTTCAGATGGTTATTTTAAAAAAGGAGCAGATTCAACATGTTAAATGGCATAACAGACGTACCAGGAATAAAAGTAGGACACTACACTGACAATAAATCCTTAACAGGTTGTACGGTTGTTCTAGCCAAAAATGGAGCGGTAGGTGGGGTTGATGTTAAAGGCTCAGCCCCAGGTACAAGAGAAACAGACTTACTAAAACCGGGGAATCTTGTTCAAATGGTACACGGCGTTTTATTAACTGGTGGAAGTGCTTTTGGCTTAGATGCAGCAAGTGGGGTCATGCAATTTTTAGAAGAAAATAGTATAGGCTTTCAAACAAGTACTGTGAAAGTCCCCATAGTACCTGCTGCAGTTATTTATGATTTGGATATAGGAGACCCAAATGTTAGACCCGATAAAAGATCTGGTTATATCGCAGCAAATTTAGCCACATCAGATTGTGTTGAAGAAGGATGCGTTGGTGTAGGGACTGGGGCACTCGTTGGTAAGGCGGCAGGTGTTAACAATGCTATGAAAGGTGGGGTAGGAAGTTATTCCATTGAATTAGGTAACGGGATAATAGTCGGAGCGATAACGGTTGTGAATGCTACAGGAGATGTTTACGAAGAAGGGGAAATAATAGCTGGGGCTATAGACCATAACAATAATTTTTTGAATATATCTGAATATATGAAAAAATCAAGTTTTAAGTCTAATCCAGGTGAAAATACAACTCTATCCGTCGTAGCTACAAATGCAAAATTGTCCAAAGAGGAAGCCAACAAAGTTGCTCAAATGAGCCATGATGGGTTGGCAAGGGCGATAAGACCTGTTCATACTATGTACGATGGAGATACTATTTTTTGTTTATCTACTAGTGATTTATCAAGCGACGTTACATTAATTGGAGAAGTAGCAGCAGAAGTAGTAGAAAAATCTATTATAAGGGCTATCAAATCGGCAAGAAAAGTTGACAATATTCTCAGTTACAAAGATTTGAATCCTAATAAAAGATAATTCCCACTACTCCTGTCATAATTATTATAAAAATCGGATTTAATTTTGTGAAAAAAAGGAGCATCAAAACCCCAATAAATATGAGAAAACTCTCCAAATTTACGATATTAGCGATACCAATTGTGTATGCTGAACCAAGTATCAACCCGATAACAGCAGGTTTTAGAAATTTAAGAATATTTTGTTGAGTATCGCCATTTCCGTTTTTAAAATATCTGCCTACCAGTAATCCTATAATTAACGAAGGCAGTATGACTGCAGTTGTCGCGACCAAAGAACCAACTACCCCAGAAACCTTATATCCAACAAAAGTAGCACTATTTACAGCTATTGGTCCGGGAGTAACCTCTGCTATAGCTATTAAATCCAGAAATTCTTGAATAGACATCCAATCTCTTCTTTCTAGATGTGTTTGAATTAGTGGTATCATTGCGTAACCACCACCAAATCCAAATAAGCCAATTTCAAAAAAAGAAAAAAACAAGCCAAATAAGGTTTTCATGGCTTTTTTCTCCCTTCAGACATAGAGGAAAGGCTCCCCACAATGAAAGCGATAACAATTATATAAATGGGATTAATTTTAAATACTCCAATTGCAACAAAAGCTCCTGCAGTTAATAGAACTAAAACGATAGACCATTTAACCGATTTTGATAGACTTATCGCAGCATATACGATAAGTGCGGCTATAGCAGGTCTTATACCTTCAAAGGCACTTTGTAAAACGTTAAGTCCCGCTGTTTTCGTAAGAGTAAAAGCTATCACCAATATTATTATAAAAGAGGGTAAAGAAACCCCTATTACTGACATAACAGCTCCTAAAATTCCCTTTATATCATATCCTACTAAAATAGAAAGATTAATAGCCACAGCTCCTGGTATAGTTTGAGTTAAAGAGACCGTGTCTGTAAACTTATCCTTTTCTACCCAATTTTTCTTTTCTACGACTTCTTTCTCCATTAAAGGAATCATAGCGTACCCCCCGCCAAAAGTGAAGAGCCCTATTTTAAAAAACGTAATGAACATTTTTAACACTATTTTTGATTTGCCTTTTTCACTCATTTCTATTATCTCCCTACAATTTCAGTTCAGTAAAGAATCTAAAATGATCAGCTCTTATCAGGCTTTCCCTGAATTCTACCAATCTATTTTCCGAATCATATGTGTATCTTGTAGTTTGAAAAAGAGGAATATTTTCATCAATTTCTAGCAATTCTTGGGCTTCTAGCGAAGGTAGGACAGGTTCGAGATATTCTTTGGCATTGACACATCTTATTCCTTCTCTAGCAAGTAAATCATACAAAGGTTTTGTTTCTAGATTTTTATTATCCATTTTTCTTAGAAAGTCAATAGGGATGTAAGAGCTTTCCAATATTAAAGGGATTTCTCCAACTAATCTCAACCTTGTGATTTCCCATAATTCGATGTTTTTAAATTCATCTACATCTTCCAAGCCAGAGACGTTTTTTACCGATATTAGTTTAGTATTAGAATTTTCAAGCTTGCTGGCTATACTTTTTCCAAAACTGTAAAACTTTAAAAGACTTTGTTCCCAAAAAAGAGATTGAACTTTATACCCTCTTCCTTGGTAACTTTTTATTGTACCTTGTTGCTTCAATAAACTTAAAACTTTTCTTATCGTAGTTCTTGTTACATGGAATTCCTCCGCCAGCTCATTTTCCGATGGAAGAAATGAGTTCATTGGATATTCCCCTTCATATATTCTTGAAATTATTTTGTCAGCAATCCTTTGATAGATTGGCGTCTTATAATCAGCCATTTACGATACCTTCCTTCAATAAAGATATACAAATATGTCTACTCAAACTTGTATACACCAATTATAACAAATAAAAAGAATCATGTCAAGAGTTCACATGGTACAAAAAAGATATAAATTTACAAAAAATGAAAAATTAAGAAAAATTAATGTAATCAACTTTAATTGTTCCTAATCCTATTTAATCGACGTTAATCACTAATAATGAGATTTTGTTTTTTTAATTAAAGTGATTATAATTGTTTGTATAGAAAACAAATTAATTTTTAGGGGTGTTACTTTAAATGACTGGCTATAAATTTTCAAACAAGAAAGTGAAAGAAAATAATCTTAGATTAGTATTAATGGAAATATTGCAAAATAGTCCAATTTCAAGAATTGAAATTTCTAAAAAAACCGGATTAACTAGATCAACTGTCTCTGAATTGGTGAAGAGATTAATAGAGGAAGGTTTAATTAAGGAGAGTTATAAAAATATTGATAAAGCCGGACCTGGTAAAAAACCTATCTTATTAATACCAGAAACAGAGAAATTTTTTGTTATAGGTTATGACCTAACTGTAATTCATTCGGAGATCGTTGTTATGAATTTGAATGGAGATGTAATAATGAAGAAACCTTTTATTTCTTTGAAAAAGCTCATATCGTTAAAGAATATAACAGAAATATTGAACTTATTTATTAAATCTTTAGAAGAGATCAAACATGATCTGAATATTTCGAACGAGTCGATCAAGGGTATAGGTGTGGCGTTTCCAGGTTTGGTGAGTAGAAACAACAATTCTTTATCAATCACACCAAACTTAGAAAGATACTTTGACTTCTCGTTAATTGATAAATTCTCTGAAAAGTTAGGAATCCCAATAGTAGTTGATAACAATGCAAATATGAAGGCATTAGGTGAATTAATATATGGGATAGGAAAAGAAGTTCATGATTTCCTTCTTGTGAATATAAGTTATGGAATAGGTGCAGGATTAGTTATTCAAAATCAGTTGTTTAGGGGAAAATACAACTTGTCAGGAGAAATTGGACATATAAAAGTTGCCGAAGATAGCGATATTTGTAGTTGCGGGGAAAAAGGCTGCTTAGAAACTTTTTCTTCGGTTAGATCAATGGTGAGGAAATACTATACAAAATGTAATAAAAAATTGGATGAAAGCTATGATATAGGCAAAATAATTAATTATGCTAACCAAGGAGACCCAAATGCCATTCAAATTTTTCAAGAATCTGGATTTTATTTGGGCAAAGCTATAGGGAATGTTTTAAATATCGTAAATGTAGAATCGGTTGTATTAACTGGAGAAGTAAAGAAGTATTGGGATATTATAGAAAAGGATTTTTACAAAGGGTTAAATGAAACAACGTTACCTTTAATAGAAAAAAACACACAGATAAAACTTTCCGAATTGGGAGAAGAAATTACTGCAATCGGAGCAGCTTCAATGGTTCTAGAAGATATGTTGATTTAACGAGTATCAATACATATTATACGAGGAGGCGGTACTATGGCATTAAGAAACTTTTTTGGATTGGTGTTAGTTGTTTTGCTTGGCGTTGTTGCATTGTCTGAGGTGTCCGTGGAAATCGGGATTTCACCGAGAGAAATAGGAGCAGTAATGGATGAGCATATCTCGAATTTCGAAGCACAAAATCCTGACATACAAATTGAATGGTTGAAGGTTCCAGGGGTCCCCGGTCAGCAACATAGTCAATATGTGACTTTGTTTTTCGGTGGAAGTGACAAGCCAGATATTATAGCTATGGATATCATCTGGCCTGGCGAATTTGCATCTCGTGGATGGTTAGCACCATTAAATGAATATTTTCCGGAAGAGGAACATGCAGAGTTCATTGAAAACATGATAGATGCTGCAAAATATGAAGGAGATGTTTATGGAGTACCTCTCTACATAAACGGTCTTCATTTGTATTACAGAAAGGATTTACTTGAGAAATATGGATTTACTCCCCCGAATACTTGGGAAGAACTGGTGGAACAGGCTTCTTATATAGTGGAACAAGAAAAAGACCCCAACTTATATGGATATATAAGTATGTGGGGCAAAATTGAAGGCCTATTTATGAATTATCTCCAGTTTTTTTGGGGCAAAGGTGGAGAGTTTTTCGATGAAGAGGGAAACGTTGTTGTAAATAGTAAAGAGGGAGTAGAAGCCTTACAATTTATGGTTGATATGATATATGAATATAACCTTGCTCCGGAAAGTATCGTAACTTATGCTCCCGATGATGCTAGAATATTATTTCAACAAGGTAGAGCTGTTTTTATGGTAGTTCAAGACTTTGTTTGGCCTATTTTAACTGCCCCAGATTCCATAGTAGCTGATAAGGTTGATTTTATGAGAGTGCCTTATTTTGAGGGATATCCTGATACAAACACCGTATGTTTAGGAGGATGGTTGTTAGGGATAAATGTAAATTCACAACATAAAGAAGAAGCATGGAAATTTATTGAATATCTAACTTCCCACGAAGTTCAACTAAGAACAGCCGCAGTAACCGGAAATTTACCAACAAGACAATCCGTTTATGAAGATCCAAGATTAGTAGAACAATTTCCTGTTGCCAACAAACAGTACGAAGATTTTATGGTTGGAAATGTTCGCCCCTCCGCTCAACTTGGAGAGAAGTACACTCAAGTTTCTGAAATTATGCAAAGGGAGATACAATCCGCATTATTACGACTAAAAACACCTCAAAGAGCTTTAGACGATGCTGTATCTCAAATAAACGCGCTTCTTCGGTAAGGAAATTTACAAAGAGGGTCCTTAGATTTATTCTAAGGACCCATTAAAGAAGGTGATGAAGGTTGAATAAAAAAACGGGAATTTTTCTGATATTACCAGCTTTCATAATTTTAATAACAATTTTTATTGGTCCAACAATATACACAATAGTTTTAAGTTTTTCTTCTTATTCATTTACAGGTGTTGAATTTTCAGGTTTAAGTAACTTTTCCAGACTTTTCAGTGATCCATCGTTCTGGAGGGCATTTTATAATACTCTTATTTTTGTTGGAGTTACAGTTCCAATAGAATTATTGTTGGGTTTTCTTTTGGCTTTAGTTGCAAATAAAGCAATGAAAGGCAGATCAATTATCAGAGTGGCTTTATTGATTCCTTGGGCGTTGCCAACAGCTCTAAATGCATTAGCTTGGAGATGGATGTATAATACCGATTATGGATTATTTAATTCAGTATTGATAAATTTGAATATTATAGACACTCCCATAAATTGGCTAGGGCAAATCCCATTAGCTATGATTTCTATGATGATAGTTGCTATATGGAAAACAAGTTCTTTTATGGCTCTTCTTATTTTAACAGGGCTACAAACTATTCCTTCAGAATTGTATGAAGCTGCTAAGATTGATGGTGCTACTAATTGGCAAGCCTTAAGAAAAATTACAATTCCATTAGTGAGACCTTCAATAATGGTTTCTTTGCTTTTTAGAACGGGAGATGCTTTTAGAAGTTTTGAATTACCGTATAACCTTACAGGTGGGGGACCAGTAAATTCTACTGAGACTCTATCAGTTTTTGCTTACAATAATTTCTTTCAATATTTGGATTTTAGTTATTCTTCAACTATTGCCCTGATACAGTTTTTGTTGTTGTTAGGCTTGGCGATAATATACTTGAGAACTTTAAGGTGGGATATCTATGAATAAATTGAAAATTCAAAAGAGTTTCAACTATTTAATAGCTATTTTACTAGTTTTACTGTCAATATTCCCAATAGTTTGGCTGTTTTTAACTTCTATTAAAAGTACAAATGAAATTTATTCTTGGCCAGTAAAAATATTTCCTTCTCAACCAACCATTCAAAATTATGTTAATTTATTCCAGATGGGTTCTTTTGGGAGATACTATTTAAACAGTTTTATTGTTAGCGGGAGTGCTACCATTCTAATCTTAATTACCGGAACTTTAGCGGCATACTCTTTTGCTAGGATTCAATTTAGAGGTAAAAGGTCTTTAATGATGATTGTTTTGGCTTTGCTACTTTTTCCACCGGTTGCGGTAGTTCCTCCATTGTTTTTGATTTTTAGGAATTTGAATTTGATAAACAATTATATATCGTTAATATTGGGTCATACAGCCTTATATCTTCCTTTGGCGATTTGGATATTGATGAATTATTTTAGAACGCTTCCCAAAAACATTGAAGATTCCGCACTAATAGATGGTTGTAATACTTTTCAAATGATTTTTAAAATATTACTTCCAATGTCGTTACCTGGATTAATCGCAGCTGGATTGATTACTTTCGTATTTTCTTGGAATGAATTTCTTTTGTCGCTGGTTTTACTCTCAAAAAACGAAATGAGAACAGTTGTTGTTGGAATTTCCTTGTACCCTGGTGAATATTCATTTCCCTGGGAGTTGATTAGTAGTGCGATAGTATTAGCAATCATACCAATAATATTACTGACCCTTGTATTTCAAAAATATATTATAAGTGGTTTAACTGCAGGTTCGACAAAATATTAAAAATTAGACGCTTTAGAAATAAAAAGATATTCACAAATACAGTTTTGATTTTAAATGATTGCAAGATTGGATCTAAATCAAATTTTTAAGTTTCACATCATACACATTATGCGAGGAGGAGAAATTATGGGTAAACTTTTTTCTTCAAAATATTTTGCTAATCTGTCTTTATTTGATCCTGTTGAAGGGATCACAATTAAAGAACCATATGGGAAAGAAAATGGGTATTGGGTAGGTGCACCTTATGTTTTTTATGATGAAATATTAGGTAAATTCTTCTTATACTATAGGATAAGAAAACCAAAACCAATTCGTGGCGGAGAGGTAAGAATTGCTCAAAGCGTCGATGGAGAGAAATTTGAAGATATACTAGTTATTAAAAAAGACCAGCTTAACAGTGAATCTATTGAAAGATCCTCATTTTTAAGGTGCATGGATGGGATATATAGAATGTATATAAGCTATGTTGATCCGCAAACAAGAAAATGGAGAATAGATATGATGGAAGCAGATCATCCCAAAAATTTTGACGTAAGTACAAGAAAAAAGGTTTTTGTTGCAGAAGATTTAGGTATAGAAGGTATAAAAGATCCTTACGTTTTTTTGGTGGGAAGAAAATATTATATGCTTGTAAGTTATGCAGAACCTCTAAAGAATCCTTCTGAAGAAACAAAGAGAAAATTGCATGAAAGTGGAGATGTTTATACTACAGGTTTAACAACCCATCCAACGGGACTTGCAACGAGTTTAGATGCTAAAAATTGGAAATGGGAAGGAAAGATATTAGATGTTTCAAAAAATGGTTGGGACAAATATCAAGCAAGAATTAATTCGGTAATTTATGTTCCTCCTGTTTTCTTTGGATTTTATGATGGAAGCTCATCAGAGAAAGAAAATTATGAAGAAAGATGTGGATTATGTATGAGTTATGATTTAAAATCATTTGAAAGTATAACCCCTAATGGACCTATACTTGAGTCTCCTTATAACACTCGTTCAGTAAGATATGTTGATTTCCTTGAAAAAGAAGATGAAATTTGGTATTACTACGAATTTTGTAGAGAAGACGAAGCTCACGAACTGAGATTGGCAAAAGTGAAAAAATTTTAAAATTAGAGGGGAATGAGTAAAGATGAGAATATTATTTATCGACATTGACACTTTAAGGGCAGATCATCTTGGGAGTTATGGATACTTACGAGAAACCTCACCAAATATTGATGATGTGGCTAAAGAAGGTATTAGATTTGATAACTACTATTGTTCCGATGCCCCGTGTTTACCTTCTCGTGGAGCTCTATCTACAGGTAAATTTGGTATAAAAACAGGTTTAGTTGGTCACGGTGGAACAACTGCTGACATGCGAATAGAAGGTAAGAATAGAGATTTTCAAGATAAACTAGCATATATGAGTTTACCTGCTTTGTTGAAAAACATCGGATTTCATACAGTTACGGTAAGTCCTTTTGGAGAAAGGCATTCTGCTTGGTGGTTTTATGCTGGATTCAATGAGGTTTATAACCCTGGAAAATGTGGCCTTGAAAGAGCGGATGAGATTGTTCCTTCAGCTCTAGAGTGGTTAAACAAAAATGCTGAGTCAGACAATTGGTTTTTACATGTAAACGTTTGGGATCCACATACGCCATACAGAACACCCTCTGACTTTGGTGACCCTTTTGAAAATTCACCTATACCCGGTTGGTATAACGAAGAATTAATAAAAAGACATAGAAAGTTAGCTGGTCCACATACTGCTCAAGACTTAAATATGTATGACAATCGTGAAGATCCAAGATTTCCAAGGCAACCTGGTGAAATAAAAAACATGAACGATTTGAAACAATTAATAGATGGCTATGATACAGGTATTAGATATGCTGACTTTTGGATTGGAAAGATAATAGATATGTTGAAAGAAAAAAGAGTATATGAAAATACAGCTGTGATAATATCTGCCGATCATGGAGAAAACATAGGGGAGTTGGGTATATATGCAGAACATGCGACAGCTGACAACATAACCTCTAGAATTCCCTTGATAATAAAATGGCCAGGTGGATTAAAAAGCCATGTACATCAAGGCTTTTTATACAATTTGGATCTAATATCAACATTGTACGAAATATTTGAATCAGAGATAAAAAGTAAGTTTTCTGAAGAATATATTCAAATGTTCAAAAAAGAAATGGACGGAATAAGTTTTGCAGATGTAATATTTAAAGGTGAAAAGATATCTAGAAAGTATCTGATTTTAAGTCAGATGGCACACGTATGCCAAAGAAGCGTGAGATTCGATGATTGGATTTATATGAGAAGTTATCACGATGGATACCACCTTTTCCCCAAAGAGATGTTATTCAATTTAAAAGAGGATCCTCACGAGCGAAATGACATAGCCAAAGAAAGCCCAGAGATTTGTAGGGAAGCACTGTCTTATTTAAATGAGTGGCATGATGAGATGATGAAAGAATTACCAGAAGGATACCAAGTAGATCCATTGCAAACGGTTTTAAAAGAAGGCGGGCCTTATCACGCGAGAGGTCACTTGAAAACTTACTACGAAAGATTAAAAGAAACAGGTAGGGAAAAAGCAGCAGAAGAATTGAAGAGGAAATATCCTGCGGAATTTTAAATTATTTCGAGGCCGGGCCTTTCTCTTCCCAGTAAATTAATTTGTGGAGAGGAGTTAAGGCCCCTTTATTTTTATATGGTCTAAGAGACAAAAGGTGCTAAAGTATATTGGATTTAACTTACATTGATGGATGATTTATAGAATTTTTTAAAATACAATATTTTTTTGATATAATCAAAAAGTGAGATTTTGAAAAGAGGGGAAACCACTTGCGCTCTGTTAGTTTGCTTATAAAACCTGTATCCAGTAATTGTAATATGAAATGTTCTTATTGCTTTTACAACGATATTGCTAATAAGAGAAAAAAAGTTTCTTATGGCAAGATGAATGAAGAAACTTTAGAAAACCTTGTGAAAAAAGCGATAGCTTCTTCAGAATTAAGTTGCTCCTTTGCCTTTCAAGGAGGGGAACCTACTCTAGCTGGGTTGGAATTCTATGAGAAATTTTTAGAATTTGTTAATAAATACAATAAAAACAATATTAAAACATATTTTTCCATTCAAACAAACGGTCTTTTAATCGATGAAAAGTGGGCGGGATTTTTTAAAAAGAATAATTTTTTGGTGGGGCTTTCCTTGGATGGAGATAAAAAAACTCACGATCTATTCAGAGTAGACAAAGAAGGTAAAGGCACATATAATAGGGTAATGAAAACAGTGGATCTTTTTGATAAACACAAGGTTGCTTACAATATTTTAACTGTTGTTACATCACAACTTGCCAAACATCCTCAAAGAGTTTACAATTTTTATAAAAGGAAAAACTTTGGTTTTGTTCAATTCATATCTGTTATAGAGCCGTATGGCGAAGAAAATGTCTCCCATCCCTATTCTTTAAATCCAAAGGAATATGCCTATTTCCTAAAAGTACTTTTTGATAACTGGGAAAGAGATTTAATAAAAGGAAAATATATAAGTATTCGATTATTTGATAATTTAGTAAGAATGATTGGAGGTTATCCTCCTCAAGCATGCGAAATGAATGGAATGTGTAGCATACAGAATGTCATAGAAGCAGATGGAAGCGTTTATCCATGTGATTTTTACGTATTTGAAAAGTATAAACTTGGAAATATAAATGAGATAAAAAACATGGAAGAAATATTAAAAAATGAAACTGCCAAAAAATTCATTACGTCTTCCCTTGAACTTCCCGATGAATGCAGAAACTGTGAATGGTATTCTTTATGTAGGAATGGTTGTAAAAGATATAGGTATGATGGTAAAAAGTACTACTTTTGTAATGCCTATAAAGAGTTTTTTGAATATTCGTATGAGAGATTGAAAAAGATTTCAGAAAGTGTCACTTCTTCAACTTTTTGAGTTTGAAGAATTCTTCTCTTTCAGTTTCTTCCAACGTATCTTGAATAAATTTAATAGATTCTTTCATCTTAGGTATGACAATATTTTCTAGAGCGGAAACTCTTTTTTTTGTTTTTTGAACTTCATAAGCAAGCTTGTAAACTTTATTTTCAATCATAGATGCTTCTGTTATTAATTCTAAAGCCGTTTCAAAAGAAATGTAAGCTTCATCTAAAGCGGCATCCGTTCGATATATTTCGTAAGGAATTTCCAACTTGGGTTTTTCTTGTCTGAATAATTCTGGAACCTCAACTCCCATAACGCTTTTGAACCTTATTTTTAATTCATCATATTCTGGGATTCCATTGGCATATTCTTCTATATTTTCAATGCCGAGATCTAAATTTGCTAACTGTAAAGATTCATAAGCCCTAGCTAGTGTAGTTAATATTTTTTCTTGTATTTCTTTAGCTTGTTCTATCAAATCAACTAGTTCTTTCATTATAATATTTCTCTTTTTTTCTAATAGATCGTGGCCCTCTTGTGAAAGTTGGTATTGCTGTTTTAAAGCAATCAAATTACCTTTTGTAGGGATGGTTTGATCGAAAATCATAGTTTTCACCCTCTCTAATGCGTTGATTTAAAAACTATTTCTTGGAATAATGTTCTTCAAATTCTTTTTCTTTAATCCGGGTTAATTCTGTTTTTGGCAATAGGGAAAGTATCTCCCAAGCAAGATCAAGTGATTGTTCCAAACTTCTGTTCTCTTGAAAACCTTGATTAAGAAATTTCTGTTCGAATTCTTCACCAAATTTTAAATATAGTTTATCGATTTCCGACAGGTCATCTTCACCAATTATGGCCGCTAATGACCTTATTTCAAAAACTCGAGAATAAGAAGCAAAAAGTTGGGAAGATAGATTTGGATGGTCATCTCGAGTATACCCTTCTCCTATACCATCTTTCATCAGTCGTGATAAGGAGGAAAGGCTGTTTATAGGGGGATATATATTTTTTCTAAATAGATCACGAGATAATACTATTTGGCCCTCGGTGATGTATCCTGTTAAGTCAGGGATGGGGTGGGTAATGTCATCATTGGGCATTGTTAAAATAGGTATTTGAGTTACCGAACCTTTTTTCCCTTTGATTATTCCCGCTCTTTCATACAAAGAGGCAAGATCGGAATAAAGATATCCTGGGAATCCTTTTCTTCCTGGTACTTCTCCTCTGTAATTAGATAGTTCTCTCAAGGATTCACAATAGTTTGTCATATCGTTTAAAATAACTAAAACGTGTTTATCTTCTTCAAAAGCTAAATATTCTGCTACAGTCAATGCCATTCTAGGGGTTGCTATCCTTTCCACCACTGGATCGCTCGCCAAATTCAAGAATAACACCATATTCTGAATTGCTCCACTGTCTTCGAAATTTTTGATTATGAAGTTGGCATCATCTTTTTTTAACCCTATAGCAGCAAAAACTATAGAAAATTCTTCTTTAGAAGTTAACTTCGCTTGCTTGGCAATTTGTACTGCTAAATTATTGTGTGGCAAACCATTTCCAGAAAAAATCGGCAATTTTTGTCCTCTTATTAAAGTCAACATTGTATCAATTACAGAAATGCCCGTTTGAATGAAATTTTTGGGGTATTCTCTAGCAGCAGGATTTATAGCTGATCCGTTTATATCCGCACTTTTTTGAGAAATAATCTCCCCCATTCCATCAATAGGTTCTCCCAAGCCATTGAAAGTTCTTCCCAAAATATCCCTAGATAAATTGATTTCTTGGGGTCTGCCCAAGAATTTTATCTTTGAATTTGTAAGAGAAAGTCCTTGTGTTCCTTCAAAAACTTGAACAACAGCTTTATTTTCAGAAACAAGAATAACGGAACCCACTCTTCTTTTTCCGTTTTCCTCTATTTCCACTATTTCATTGTATCCGATATCTTCTATATTTTCAACTATTATAAGAGGTCCTCTAATTTCTGAAATTTGGTCGTATTCCCTTATTGCCATTTTTTCACCTCTTAACTGTTATACTTTTTTTCCAATTCTTCAAAATGTTTACTTAAAAGATCTTCAATTTTTTTGAATTCGTTTAAATTTGTGATATCTTCCTTCATTATTAGCAACTTTCTTGTTATTTCTGAGGGTAGAACTTGAGTAATTGGAACTGACCTGTTTATAAAAGTTTTAGCCTTGTAATAAGTATCAATTATAATCTTTAGCATCATATGTTGTTTTTCTAATTGACAGTACGAATCGACTTCACTGAAAGCGTTTTGTTGTAATATTCCAATTTTTATTATTCTAGCTATTGAAACTACCAATTTTTGAATATCAGGTAAAACATCTTCCCCAACAATTTTTATAGTTTGTTGAAGAGCATCGTCTTGGTTGAGTAATTCCATAGCTTCATTTCTATACTGACTCCAGTCTTTTGTAACGTTTTTGGTGAACCATTCTTTTAAATCACCTGCGTATCCGCTATAACTGGTAATCCAATTTATAGATGGATAATGTCTAGAATAAGCCAAGTTTTTGTCAAGTCCCCAGAAACATTTAACAAATCTGGTAGTACTTTGAGTAACAGGTTCAGAAAAATCTCCACCGGGAGGTGATACGGCTCCAATTATTGTGACAGAACCATTCGTATCGTTGAGATTTTCCGATAATCCGGCTCTTTCATAAAACTGGCCAATTCTGGAAGCAAGGTATGCGGGATAACCTTCTTCTGCAGGCATTTCTTCCAGTCTTCCTGATAATTCCCTCAGTGCTTCAGCCCATCGTGAAGTAGAATCAGCCATTACTGCGACGTTGTAGCCCATATCTCTATAGTATTCTGCGATAGTTACCCCGGTATAAATAGACGCTTCTCTAGCAGAAACAGGCATGTTGGAAGTATTTGCAATTAGGACAGTTCTCTCCATCAGTGGGACCCCCGTTTTAGGGTCCTGTAAATTAGGGAATTCTTCCAACACCTCTGTCATTTCATTTCCTCTTTCTCCACAACCGATGTAAACAATAATATCAGCCTCTGCCCATTTAGCTAATTGATGTTGAGTTATAGTCTTCCCGGTACCAAAACCTCCTGGGATAGCGGCAGTTCCTCCTTTACTGATGGGAAAGAAAATATCGATAACCCTTTGACCAGTTATCAACGGTATATTGGGTTCTAATTTATTTTTTACAACTCGAGGTACTTTAATAGGCCAAAATTGATACATTTTTATTTCTTTTATACCGTCTTCAGTTTGAATTTTTGCCAAAACCTCATCTACTTTATAGGAACCATTTTGTTTGATTTCAACTATCTTTCCTTGTATATCTGCTGGAACCATAATTTTATGTACTATATGCTTAGTTTCTTGTACTTGAGATATTACATCTCCACCCTTAACAATATCTCCTTTTTTCTTTAAAAACACAACCTCCCAGCTTTTTGAGAGATCTAGCCCAAACTCCTCTACTCCTCTGCCAATGAAGGATCCACTTTTCTCTATTAATTTGTTCAAGGGTCTTTGAATACCGTCGTAAATACTTCCCAGAAGGCCCGGACCTAAGGCTACAGAAAGCATCTGTCCTGTCCCTTCAATAGGTTCCTTAGGTTTTAACATGGAAGTTTCCTCGTAAACTTGAACAGTTGCTTCATCTTCATCAATGGAAATTACCTCTCCTATTAAGTGCAGATTACCTACCTTAACCATTTCATTCATCGAAAGTTTTTCCACGCCTTTAACTTTAACGACAGGTCCATTTATTTCTTTAATGTACATTATATATCACCTACTTCTTCCAATATCAGAGAGAAGATTTTTGTTTTATTTTGTTCTACATATGAATCTATGCTGTTGTTAATGATTGTATTATTACTTTTTAGGAGGATTCCACCTTCAATTTCTTTACTTGTTTTAACTTTATGATCTAAAACTATAGATTTCACAGTTTCATAATCATTTTTGTTACAGAGCACCTCGTAGTCGTTATGTATCAGCTTAGTTGCGTCAATATACAATTTTTGGTAAAAATATTTTTTGTTGTCAGGATCCAAAGTCACAAGATCTTTTTTTATTAATTGTAAAAGACTTTCCAATAGTTGGTTTTTCAACTTAAGTCTTTCTTGTTTTATCTTCAGCTTAGCTTTTGATTGGCTAACTTTTTCAGTAAGGTCTGCCTCTTCTTTAGCTTCCTTTAATTTTTTATCTCTGTAATTATTGATATCTTCTTCAATTCTCTTTTGAACCTCTTCCAGTTTCTTATTATAAGAAATTTTTAATTCATCACATTTTTGTTCAAATTTCTTGTCTAATAATTCAAGCATTGATTCCAATTTATCTTCGATTTCATTCATTTATTTTCACTCCAATTGCCCCTTCAACGTACTTTGTAATGAAATCTTTGTCGCCTCGCCATCCGTGCCTATCCGGTATGACAAAAATTAAAGGTAACTGTCCGGCTAGTTTATGTTTTTTAACTTCTTCCGGTATCTTTTGTGAAGCTAACTCAGTTATCAAAACAACGCCAATTTCTTTATTGCTCAACGCCTTATTGAAGGCTTCTAATATCTCATCTCTTTCATGAACAACGGTCCCAACAATTCCACTAAGTCTTAAACCAATGGCAGTGTCGATGTTATCACTTATTAGAAAGAATTTCATTTGTTAGATTCTCCCCAGTATCATTATCGAAACGATCAACCCATATATCACTATTCCTTCGGCTAAACCCACGTATATTAACGTTCTTCCTAATAACTCGGGTTTTTCACTTATAGCTCCTACCGCTGCCGAACCTACTATCGCAACACCGATACCTGCACCAATAGCGGATAAACCTGTAGATAATGCTGCGCCCAATAATCCTAACCCTTTATTGTTCGTTGTGTCAGATGTTACGCTCGTTCCAGTTGTAGAAGTTGTTGTTTGAGCTGAAACATGGGTGGGAAAAAGAGTAATTATAGCTAAAAGAAGTACAACTCCAAATACAGCAATGTTTCCCCTAAAAAACTTTTTTGCAAAAGATCTTGCCTTTTCGGGTTTTTTTGAAAAATAAAAACCAAACATAATTGTCAAAACAACTAAAGCTGTTAATGAAACAACGTATGCCATAACTAACACCTCCGGAAATTTTTAAAATTTGTATTTAACTGGATTAAATTCTTTCCCATTACCTTTGAAAAACCTGGTGAAAAATTCGTAATAATCTAACCTTAAGGTTTGAATGAATACAACCAGGCCTTCCAATCCGATTATTAGAATATTGCCCAAGAGTAATATAACAAATGAAACAACTGAGTTACTTGCCATTTGAGACATCATGTAAAATGCGAGAAATAACCCGGCATGGTTTAAAGCAAAAGCTCCTAACCTTATAAAAGAAAGAGTGTTGCTTAGGTATCCAAGTAGAGATTCAAAAAGCTCAAAAAAACTTTGAACAGCTTTTTCACTTAATTTTCCTTTTTCAAAGATTATACCATTAAGATATATGGCAACTATCAATGCGACAATAAAGCCTATACTTATTTTTGGGAATGCACCATTTCTCATATAATAAAAAATTCCTCCAAGTACTATCCAATAAAATGCAATCCCTGATAAGCCATTTGGATCGAACAAAAGTTCCAGTGTTTGCTTATTTTTAATCTTGTTGAATATGTTCAAAATCATAGCTAAAGTTATCACGGCTATCCCGAAGTAAATTGAAGTGAGTAGAAAATAGTTTATATTATCCATAGGTCTTTTCCACAAGGGTTTAATGATATTTTCAAATCCAAAAAAACTTCCATATAACGTTCCAAAAATCATCGAAGAGATTCCAGAAGCACCTAAGACGTAAAATAAGTCACTTTTATTCTTTTTGTAAATTAGAAATCCCAATAAAGTAAGAACAAGGCCATGTCCAATGTCACCAAACATCATCCCAAAAAAGAATAAGAATAATATTGAGATTATAGGTGTTGGGTCTATTTCATCGCTCGATGGTGTGCTGAACATCTTAACAATGAACTCAAAATGTTTAAAAAAACTTCTATTCTTAAGTAAAGTAGGTTGTTTTTCTTTAATACTACATTCAATAAGTAAAGAATAATCATTTGAATTACAATAATGAAAAAGTTTTGAATATGTTGCCTGATCGGTCCAACCAGAGATTATGAAAAAGTCCTCAGTGAAACTAATATTCTGAACTAAATCATAGATATTTTTCATGACGAAAACATAATCAGAATATTCGTATATATATCTACGCTTTTCGTAGAACAACTTTTTTATAGACATCTCGATAATTTCAATTTCGTATTTAACAGCCTTCAATTGGTCTTGAATTGTTTTCAATATATCTGAAGGCGTTCCTGAATAATTCTTAGGGATTTCGTATTCTAGAAAATTAGCAATTGAAAGTGTTTTTTCTATATCTTCGTTGGAGTCATATACGATAAAAAGCCATACGAAATCTTTATCTTCGTTGAGTTTTAATACTAAAATATCCTCATTTTTTATACTGTTAAAAAGCCTTTCATAGTACATACTGCTGATTTTGCCTACTTTGTATTTAAGGTTTTGTATTTTTTGTATATTTTTAACATCAAGTTGAATCTTTTGTAGTTTATCAAAAAGATTCAGATTATTTTCCAGATACTTTTTTTCTTCTTTCAACTTTGAAATTCTTTCTGATAAAATGTGTAACTCGTCCATAAGATTTTTTGAAAACTCGATTATTTCTTCTTTTTTAATTTTTGTAGGGAAAGAGACTTCCCATGTTTTGGGTTCGGGGTTCTTTTCCACAAATTCAAAGATATTTCTAAAATTTTCGTATATTTCCTGAAAAGGGTTGACGTTATCTTTTTTTACTCTTTCTAATAGGTTTTTATCCACTATCTTTTCAAGTGGTATAACTTCCACACTTTGAGAATCAATAATTCTTTTTGAAATTTTTTCTAATTCTGTTTTGGTGGAAATTATTGTGAACGGTTTTAGTCTTTCCTGCATGAACTCACTCCTCAATCAACAGCAAAAAAGCGTTGAATCTATCATTGGGAATTTTATACCTTTTGGCTTCTATAAGAGTAATTAAATCTTTATATTCATATTCTCTAAGAAATAAATATCCGCTCATAACTGTCAAACCATTTTGGGTTTCAGATATTAATTGTTTTGCTTCTTTCAACAATATTCTATTACATAGCCTTTCTATTATGTAGGAAAATATATTTTGGTTAATATTCTTAAAATATTCTCCATAGAAAGTTGAAGAAACTTTCTTGATGAAATCATTGAGATCTTCCGAAGTTGAAAGATTTTCTATTTCACTTTTTGATAATTTAAAAGTTATTGGGAGCAATAAGTTTAAAACTTCACTTGTAGAAAGTTTGAAGAGAATCCTTGCTCTATAGATCCATTGAATATTTATTAAATCCACTTGTTTGAAGAATAAATCCCTCAAGTTTGAAGAAAATTCTGGAGTTTTTTTGAATTCTGATTCCAAACTGGAAAAATACCAAAAGTCAATGGCGTTTAACAAATATTGTAATTTTTTTGTTTTTCTGTAATTGTCGTAGGCAGAAGTAATTACACCAGAGTAAATGCTATTTTTAAATGTGTTTAAAGCGTCATCAAAGTTCTTTATCGCCATGAATGTCTCTTCACTAATGGTTTTGTGATTGACGGGGAAAAGTCTTTCCTTTGAAATATATTCTAAATGACCAGAATGTAGAGAACGGAAGATAAATTTTATATTTTCAATTTCATAACGCCTTTCTATTAACTTAAATAATTTTTGAACTTTGACTGGTAGATAAAAATACAAATGGTAAAAGTCTGATAATATAGATTTTCGTATCAATATTTCCACGTCTCTTCTGTGTAAATTTGCTATATCCGTTCCTACTAATACTTCATTGTAATGAGTGTTGTTTTTTAAGTAAGCGACTATTTCTGTTATCGAACTCGCTTCTATTAAATTGTGATAATCACTTTGATTAAGGATTTTGGAATACAGTGCTTTAACTTTAGATGTTAGTCCAGGGATCATCAATTTCAACAACCTCGATCAGTAAATTAAATTTTCTATCACTTTTTTGGCTATTTTTTCTTTATCTTTTTCCAACTTTTCAAACTTGTTTTTATAATTCTTTATATCTCTATCTGCTTCGTCCAATAGATCTCTTGATCTTTCTTCTGCTTTTTTGATGATGGCTTTGTATTGATTATCAACTTCCAGCATTTTATCCTCTTTTTCTTTTTCTAAAAGAGAAATTTGTTCTTCTTGTTCTTCAATCAATTTTTTTTGGAAATCTTTTAATTTTTTATCGTAGTTCTCTTCTGCTTCTATCAACTTTTTTATAACGTCGTTTGGATTTAAATTCATGATTCCACCTCTGAGAAAATATATAACTATTTCTAATAAATTCTACTTGTATATTGTACTCCTATTTATGTTAAGAAAATAAAAATAATTGTTGAGAATATAATTAAAACAAAAAATATACCAATATTTTTACTTGGTATATAGATGAGCAACATTAGTAGCTGCAAATGATTCTGGTTTTATTTTATAATTATATCCCAAACCTTTTACGTAGCCTGTAATAACACTAAAAACCTCTTTTGATCTACCGTTTAAACCTATATCAAGGTGTATTTCTGGCTTTATTAAATTTAAGTGATTTTCGATAAATTCTGCGGTGTTTAAACTAAATTCTGCTTCTTTTATCAATCTTGAGTACATATCGTATGACCTACGTTCGTGAGTGACATAATAAAAATATGTAGCCCCATTGCCTACTTTGTAAATTACTATAGCTGTCGCAAAAGTTACATGTCCATCTCTTGCATGGCTATCTGTACCTACCCACACTTTGTAACTTTTGTTTTCTAAAAATAATTTAATGAAATTAGTTAACTCTTTGAATTCTACAGTGCCTATAGTTGGATTCTTTAACTTGAAAACGTTACCCCCTTTTTAGATAAGTTTTCTTCAATTATACACCAAAACGCAACGATTTGTATTAAAAATTCTTAAGATTAATTAAGAATACTTCTTAAATTCGAATTAAAATTTTGGTATAATACACTAAAATATGTGAATAAGACGAGGGAGTATAGATTGATTAGAGCATTTTTATGGCTTTTGCTAGTTACTGTAATATGGGGTTCTACCTTTCCAATTCACAAGGTAATGTTAACTGATCTTCAAACTTTGCCCTATTTGTTTATAAGGTTTGGTATTGCGGCTGTTTTATCCTTCCTTATTTGGAAAAAGCATTCTTTCAAATATGGGGCAACCTTAGGAATAATTTTAGGATTGGCACATGCCCTGCAAACTTATGGGATCAATTTTACAGATGCTTCAAAAAGTGGATTTATTACCTCTTTATATATTCCATTTACCCCTATAATTTCTTATTTAATTGAAAAAGAAAAACCTAACTTCATTCAGTGGTTATGTTTTCCTTTGTCTTTGTTAGGTTCTTACATGCTTTTTGGAGGTATTTCAGGGTTTAATTTTGGGGATTTCTTAACGTTTTTGGGTGCCGTTTTGTTTGCAGTTCATATTGTTTTAATAACGAAATTTTCAAAAGTTGTTGAAGAAACATCGCTTTTAGCTTATCAGTTTTTATTTGCTGCTATAATCAATGTGTCAATTTCATTCAATTCTAGTTGGAAATTAGGTGCTCCAATTTGGTTAACCGCTATATACACTGCAATAGCAGCGACCATAGTTGTGAATTTTCTGCAAGCTAGATATCAAAAGGTAATTGGTTCTAATTCAACCGTTCTTATATTCATTGGAGAACCAATATTTGCTTCGTTATTTTCATTTATTTTTTTGGGAGAGAGATTTTCTGGATTGCAGATGATTGGGGCTTCAATTATGATTGGAGTAATAATTTTGACTACTTTTTCATACAGAGTTAATAAATATTTGAAAGAGAGATTAGATTTAAAAGAGCTTTAAGAAAGAGGAGGAGTTTTAGTGAGATACATAGATATCAGAAGTGATACCGTTACGCAACCTACTCAAGAGATGAGAGAAGCGATGTTTAAGGCAGAAGTTGGGGATGATGTTTACGATGAAGACCCAACGATGAAAAAATTAGAGAAATATGCTGCGGAAGTAGTTGGAAAGGAAGACGCACTTTTTGTTCCTAGTGGAACGTTTGGTAACCAACTTTCCATCTTTACTCATTGTGAAAGAGGAAATGAAGTTATCCTTGATGATAGTTGCCATATTGTTGTTCACGAAGTCGGGGCAGCTTCGGTAATTGCTGGCGTACAATTGAGAACTATAAATAGTGATAAGGAAGTTATGGCACCTCAGGATATTAAAAATAGAATAAGAAAGGGAGAAGACGACCTTCATTTTCCATCTACTGGATTGATATGTCTAGAAAATGCTCATTCCAATGGAAGGGTTGTGTCGCTTGAAAATATGAAAGAAATATCTGAGACAGCTCATGAGAAAGGAATTCCTGTTCATTTGGATGGAGCTAGAGTATTCAACGCTGCAACCTACTTGAACGTTGATCCCAAGGAGATAACTCAATATTGTGATTCAGTCATGTTTTGCCTTTCAAAGGGTCTATGTGCTCCCGTAGGTTCTTTACTGGCCGGGAGTAAAGATTTCATTCAAAAGGCCAAAAAGAAACGGAAACTGATGGGTGGGGGATTAAGGCAAGCTGGATTTTTAGCTGCAGCAGGATTAATTGCCCTTGAAAAGATGAGATTCAGACTAAAAGAAGATCATGAAAACGCTAGATATCTAGGAGAAAGGTTAAATGAAATCCCTGAAATTTCTGTGAACTTAGACGATATTCATATAAATATGGTTTTTTTCAGAATAAACAAAGATATAAATTTTAGGGAAATGGTATCGTTTTTTTTAGAAAAAGGTATCAAAATAAATCCACCAGAAAATGGAGAATTAAGATTTGTAACTAATTATTGGGTAAGTAAAAAAGACGTGGATTACATTGTTGAAACAATGAAAGAATATTTAAAGAAGTGATGAAAAAATGTCTAATTCAAAAAAAGCGGTAGCTTTACGGTATAAACGAGGAACAGATGAAGCACCTAAAGTCGTTGCTAAAGGTATCGATTCAATAGCCAGAAGAATCATAGAAATAGCTGAAGAAGAAAACATACCAATAGTTAAAAGCGAAAAAGCTGTTGAAGAGTTTTATGGTTTAGATTTGGATGAAGAAATCCCTGACGAATTGTATGAATTAGCTGCTGAAATAATAGCTTTTGTCTATAAGATGGATAAAGAGTTCAGTTAGTTGCAATTACTTTGTATAACGTACTACCTGAACCAGTCATCAAAGCAAATATAATCCCTTCATCCTTTTCTATGTCTTCCTTTTTTTGTTTCAATTTAGGATATTCTTTGAATACCACTTGTTCGAATACGTTAAACGCATTTTGTTTAGCTGTTATAATATCGTTATTTTTTAAGGCTTCATACAATTTGTATGGATCACCAAAATGGTCGATACTTTCCCAATTTTGGTCTAGTTTTTCATACATTTTTTTAGTATCAATTTTATAGTTCATAGGGTATATTTGAATATTTAATTTTAAAGGTTCCAAAAATTCTAAAATTTCTCCTTTACCCTTACCAATTGCTGTTCCGCCTTTTAGCAAAAATGGGACATCACTTCCAATTTTGAAACTTATTTCGAATAATTCTTTTTCTGATATTTTAAAATTCTTTGAGAGAAAGTTTAAAACAGCAGCAGAATCGGCACTTCCGCCCCCTAATCCTCCACCCATAGGTAAATTCTTAATAAGCTTAATTTTTAAGTTAAAATTGTAAAAACCCGTTTCTTTTTTAAAGGTCTCTATGGACTTTTTTATTATATTCTTATCCCACGAGATGTTTAAAGATGGTTCTGATTCAAATATTTCGCTTTTGGAAAACTCAATAAATATATCGTCGTGTTCATTAATCGATTGGAAAAGCGTTAAAATATTATGATAATTATCTTTTCGCCTACTAATTACATCTAAGTAAAGGTTAACTTTTCCAAAGGCTTTTAAATGCATTGAACTCCTCTTTTATTCGTTAGTCTCTTCTTCATTTAACATAGCTTCTTCATCTTCGAAAGATACGGGTTTTACAATTGGAAAAGGTATAATATCGCGAATAGTCGGGGTATCGGTAAGCAGCATACAAACTCTGTCGATACCTATTCCTAGCCCTCCAGTGGGAGGTAAACCATATTCTAACGCCCTTATGAAATCGAGATCCATCATTTGAGCTTCTTCATCACCCAACTCTTTGAGTTCCATTTGTTTTTTAAATCTTTCAAATTGATCTTGAGGATCGTTCAATTCAGAAAAGGCGTTAGCTATTTCGTTGCCCTTTATTATTAATTCAAACCTTTCGGTTAACCTTGGGTCATCTTTTTTTCTTTTTGCTAGTGGAGATAATTCTATAGGATAATCCATAACAAATGTAGGTTGAATGATCTTATCTTCGACTAAATCCCATACTTTATCGAGATAATGGTATCTGTCTTCTATTTCTACCTCTTCACCTTGGTTTTTCAAAAACTCTTTCAGTTCTTGATCACTAGCTTCTACTATATCTATTCCAAGATTTTCTTGTATGAATTCTCTCATCTTTATTCTTTTGAAAGGAGGTGTGAAATCTATTTCTTCTCCTTGATATGTAACTCTTGCTTTGTTGTGAACTTTTTTTGTAATGTTGTACAAAAGATCTTCGGTTAGTTCCATCATATTGTTGTAGTCAGCAAAAGCTTGATACAACTCAATAGTTGTGAATTCTGGATTATGTTTGTTTGAAACACCTTCGTTTCTGAATATTTTCCCTATTTCATAAACTTTTTCCATGCCCCCGACGACCAATCTTTTTAGATGTAGTTCTGTGGCTATCCGGAGGTACATATCTATATCATAAACGTTTAGATGGGTAATAAAAGGTCTTGCATTTGCTCCCCCCATTATACTTTGGAGAACAGGAGTTTCGACTTCTAAAAAACCTTTGTTGTTTAAGTATTCTCTAATGTATTTGATGATTAAAAAACGTGTTCTGAGGGTTTTAATGGTGTCATCATTTGCAATCATATCAACATATCTTTGTCTATATCGAACTTCTTTATCTTTGAGTCCATGCCATTTTTCAGGAAGAGGGCGAATGGCCTTTGAGAGTAATTCTATTTCTAAAGCCAAAAGGGTTAATTCGCCTGTTCTCGTTTTGAAGGGATAACCTTTTATTCCTACCCAGTCTCCGATATCAATATATTCTTTGAAAAAATCATAACTTTCTTGTCCTACTTGATCTAAACGAATATATATCTGAATACGTCCAAATTCATCCTTCAAATCAGCAAAAGCAGATTTGCCATGTTTTCTTAGATTCATCAACCTTCCAGCGAAATTAAAAACTTGATCCGGTAATTGTTGGCCAGCCTCTACTTTACTATCGAAAAGATCTTTGATTTGTTGGGAAGTATAATTTTTTTGAAAATTGTACTTATATGGATGGTATCCTTTTTCCCTCATTTCTTTTAATTGATGTATTCGTATATTTCTAAGGTCCATACTTTGCCTCCTGCCTGGTAAGATTAGTTTTGTGATCTATGAAGTCTTAGCTTATCTCTTTGATTTCTATTTTTTTTGAGCTTCCTCTAGCTGTTTTAATGTTGATAACTTCCCCTTTTCTTCTTCCTAGTAATGATCTTCCAATAGGAGATTCAATACTGATTTTACTTTCTTCGATATTGGCCTCTTGAGGGGTAACTAGCAGGAACTCCTGCTCTCTATTCAATCTATAATCTTTTATTTTCACCTTTTTTCCCAAACTTACGGTAGAATTATCGTGATTGCCTCCATTTTCAATTATTTCAGCATTGTCTAATATATAATCTATCTCTTTGATTCTGGAATCTATCATTCCTTGTTCGTTTTTTGCCTCTTCATACTCACTATTTTCTGATAGATCTCCCAATTCCCTGGCTTCTTTAATCCTTTCGGCAACTTCCCCCATAAGTCTTTTTTTAAGCTCTTCTCGTTCCTTCTTTAATTTTTCGTACCCTTCTCTGGTTAGTTTGTATACTTGTTCAGCCACTTTTGTATCGCTCCTCCCATTTCTAATAATGGTGATTAACTATTTTTTAATTCTCTTATAGCTTGTAAAAAACTGTCTAAATCTCTAAATTCTTTATACACCGAAGCAAATCTTACATAAGCAACCTGATCAATTGATTTCAGTTGTTCCATAACCTTATCACCGATTTCAGAAGAGTAAATTTCTGAATTGCCACTTCTTCTTAATTCTTCTTCTATGTTATCAACAATTTCTTCAATTTGATCGGTGCTCACAGGCCTTTTTTCACATGCCTTTAAGATCCCATTCATTAGTTTTTTTCTATCGTAAAGTTCCCTTCTGCCGTCTTTTTTTATTATTCTTATCCTTGTTTGTTCATATCTTTCATATGTTGTAAAACGAGCTTGACATTGCAAGCATTCTCTTCTTCTTCTTATGGAAGTGCCGTTACTAGCTGGTCTTGAGTCTAGAACTTTAGTTTCCTCGTAACCACAGAAAGGACATTTCATAATTATTGCACCACCATTTTATCTGAATTAGGTATTTTTTAGAGATTCGGCAATTTTTGAGATTTTTTTTAGTTTGTTGTATAAAGTAGATTTTTTCATTGATAAAGATTCTGCCATGTTGCTCAAACTTGCATCTTCATTTTCTAATCTAAAAGCTGCTATTTGTTTTAGGTCATATGGTAAACTATCTAAACCTATACTTTCTTGAATAATTTGTATATCCTTAATTTGCTTTATTGAGCTATGAGCTGTTTTTGATGAATTAGCAGATATTAAATTAATAGTTCTTGTTACGTTACTTCGTAGATCCCTTATATCCATCAATTCGCTTAATTCTTTTACTTTTTCCTTGGCATTGAGAAGCTCAAGAATATTCAAAATGTCATCGCGTGATTTTATGTATACTTTCGAGCCTTTACTTCTATTAAAAAATCTGGCATTTACACCCAAAAGACTTTTAAATGTTCTAACTAAATCCTCTTTAAATATATTGTTTGTTTTCAAATTGAATTCTAAATGATAAGATTCTTTTACTGATATAGACCCACAAGATAACAATAAACCTTTAAGAAAAGATCCAAAAATCAATGGATCTTTTTTTAAAGGTGGGGAAAATTTATTTTCATTTAAATAAAGATTGCTTTTCTTTAATATTTTATCTATTGTTTGATAGTTTAAGAATATAGAACCTGTTCCACCAAGATTTAACCTTTTTTCGTTGTTAAATTGTACTTCGAATTTATCAGTGAACGAATATTTGCAAAGTTTATACAATCTTTTAAAACTATTCAAAGATGTTATGGATATTTTTATTAATTTTTCAGATTCTTTTTCAATAATTTCGCCTTTTCCTATGAAAAAACCATAGAACTCAGCTTCTGGGAAAATATAATCACTATTCACAAGGCTCACTTTTAGCGCTTCTGAAAAGGAATTCATTGAACGCATTTTAAAATCAACTCTGATGTTTTTTTTGGATCATGTCTAATTTTTGGTTCCTCATCGTTTAAAATATAAACCAAATCAGATATCATTACTCTTCTATCTTCTTCCATATCTAATTTTACTGGGATAGATCCCATTCGTTGGTATCTCAGAATTATTTCATATGGTAAATTTGATTCGTTGGCTATAATGTAATCTAATTCTTCACCTAAATAATTTTCTAATTCTTGAACATGATCTTTTAAAGAATAATTGGTCGTTTCTCCTGGTTGTGTCATAATATTCGCAATATATACTTTCTTAGCTTTGCATAAATTGATTGCATTTCTTATTCCGTCTACCAATATATTAGGGATAATACTGGTATATAAACTGCCAGGTCCAAAAATTATTATATCAGCTTTTTGAATAGCCATAACGCTTTCATCAAATGCTTCGGCATTGCCGTCCAACCAGATTCTTTTTATATTTTTGTTTTTCAACACAATTGAAGTTTCCCCAAAAATGATCTCACCATCGTCAAGTTCTGCTACAAGTTTTAGAGAGTCCAAAGAAGCAGGAAAGACCCTTCCTCTTATTTTCAGAGCTTCCGACAATGTTTTTATAGCTAAGGGGAAATTATTACCGTTAATTCGAGTTAATGCTAGCAAAATTATGTTACCGAGATTATGATTTTTTAAGAATCCTTCATTAAATCGATATTTAAGTAATTTAGTCAGAAGGGTTTCTTGTTCAGCCAAGGCTAGTATATTGTTCCTGATATCTCCTGGGGGCAATATATTAAAATCTTCACGCAATATTCCGGAGCTTCCTCCATCATCTGTAACAGTGACGATGGAAACAATATCTATATCTTGATTCCATTTCAATCCCCTTAATATTTGACTTGTCCCTGTTCCGCCACCAATTGTTACTATATTTTTCACAGCATCAACCACCTAAAGAATATTTCCGTGTTATCTTTCTATGTCTCTATGATCTATGCTTACTTCTCTACCTTCATTTTTTAAAATTTCATAAACCTTTTGAGCAACGTAAACCGATCTATGTTGACCTCCTGTGCAACCTATGCAAAAATATGCTTCTATACGACCACTTTCAGAATATTTATCTTGGATGAACTTGGCTAAATTAGCAATCTTCTCAACAGTTTCATGAGTTTCTTTAAATTTTTCAAGGAATTCAATTACTTTCATATCTAAACCAGTAAGTTCATACATCTCTGGAAAATAAAAGGGGTTTGGGAGATATCTCACGTCAAAAACATAATCAGAGATTTGTGGAATACCGTTTTTAAATCCAAAACTGATAAAATTTAACTTTAATTTTTTCATATCTTCTTTTATCATCTGAAAGAATCTTTTTTTAAATTCAGTCGGTTCTGTTGAGGAAGTATCGATAACTATGTCACAAGAACTTTCTATTTCTGACATAACTTTCATTTCTTCATCTATGGCGTTTTCTAAGGAAAGACCTAACGGATGGGTCCTTCTGGTTTTTTTGTATCTATTGATTAACTCGCTTTTATCAGCTTTTAAAAAGACTTTATGAATTTCCATATTACATTTGGCTAAACTTTCAACATTTTTAAATAGTTCGTTCAATTTATCGGGATTTTTCCATCTGATATCACTGACAATAGCGAGTTTCTTAACATTACTTGTACATAAAATGTTTAAAAAATGCTCTATTAAATGGGGTGGTATGTTGTCAACTGTATAATACCCTTCGTCTTCAAGAGATTGTAATAATAAGGTTTTACCCGCACCAGATAAACCGGTTATTATGAAAACGGTTGGTTTTGTTTGCAAAATTATCAATCGCCCTTAAGTACTTTCTAATTCAATTTTTTTAAAAATAGGATGATACTTTACGTCTTTCATAAATATTTTGGAAAGCAATTTGAATTTCTCAGTATTTCCTGTAACTAAATAATTCACTCTAATTTTTCCATCTATTTTCTCTAATTTGATCTCATTTTTCAAAAAATCAACTATTCCCTCTGCAGGGTCAACGATGGAAGAATTCGTGTATTTTCTAATCTGGTTTTCCAAAATTGGATAATGAGTGCAACCTAATATTACCTTGTGGTACTTAGATTTGGAATCTTGTAAATAAAATCTCAAAACAGATTCTGCCATTTGTCCATCCCAATAACCTTCTTCTATGAGTGGAACGAACAAAGGGCATGCTTTTTCTTCGAGATTGGTTATTTTTTTCTTTATAAGAGCTTCCTTATAAGCACCCAAATTAATAGTGTTTTCGGTTGCTAATAAAAGAACAGAATCGTTTCTTTCTACTGTTTTTATGGCGTTTTCTATTATACTCACATATGTAAAGCTATAATTTTTCGTGTCAAAATTCGTTTTTTTTACAATGGAATCTGTTGTATTACATGCAGAAATCAAAAGCTCTACTTTCATCGTGTGAAAAAAAGACAGTATGTTTTTTAATTTTTCTCTTAAAAAAGGAATAGGCTTTGAACCATAAGGTACATTTAAATTATCAGCTAGATAAAAATACTCATGATTACCAAAATTTTCTATCACTTTTTTTAAAACCGTTAAACCACCGATTCCTGAATCAAAAAGACCTATTTTCATAACTGGAAAATATCTTACCCCCATTGTATGCTTTTACTTTGTTCCTTACTGTCTTCTTCGTTGCTTTTAAGTGCGGTATTCAACATATCGCTGAATTTATCAACCATATGTTTAATTTCTTGTTTTGTTCTTATACTGTTTAATCTTTCGTTTAGAAGCAATAGGAGAAAGATATAATCCACTTCTTCTCCACCGATTTTTTTTGCATAGGATTCAACTTCGGATTTTATGTTTTCTAAAATTTCGTTTATAACATCCTCAGGTTCGTCTACTTTATATTTATAATCTTTTCCTAAGATTTTTACTTCAATTGAGCGATAATTCTTCATGATTTTTCATCCTTAAATGTTTTTTATGAATCAATTAATACTGATTTTGATCCGGCTCATCTTGGAATGGGGTATTTGAAGATGCCGGATTATCAAATTCTCCAGTTCTAAACTCATCTCCTAATCTTGATATAAGGGAACTTTTTAACTGGTTTAGATGGTTTTCTATTTCGTCATTCTTTCTTCTTAATTCTTCTAGTTCACGTCCCATCTCTTCTTTTTCATTGTTTATTTTTTCATACTCACCGAACAATTCATCGTACTGAGTTTGAAGATCGTTTTTTTCTTTTTTTAATTCGTTGTATTTGTCGGCTAACGTTTCTAACATATTTTCCAATTCCTTCAAAACGTCCATTTGTACTTTCCCCCTTTATATAATAATTTGTTGAAGTCAAACTAAAGTTATTATAACACAGCTAGATGAAAAAAAACTAAAAATACAAATATTTTTAATTTTAAAACTAAAAAAACTAAAAGAGGCATAGCCTCTTTTAGTCTCTTGCTTTAACCAAAAATTTAATTGCCGTTCTCTCTTCCCCTTCAATTTCAACATCCGAAAATGCTGGAACACAAACCAAATCGATTCCGCTAGGAGCTACGTACCCCCTGGCTATTGCTATAGCTTTAACAGCTTGATTAACTGCGCCGGCTCCTATAGCCTGTAACTCAGCGATTCCTTTATCTCTAATTATAGCAGCCAAAGCACCGGCAACAGCAACTGGATTTGAGTTAGCAGCTACTTTTAGTACTTCCGTTTCTGCCATGAATGATACCTCCCTGTAATGTTTTGTTTATAATTTCGACTTATATAGAAGAAATGGCGCATCTGGTGGGATTTGAACCCACAACCTTCGGATCCGAAGTCCGACGCTCTATCCAGTTGAGCTACAGACGCTCTTCACTAGTAATAATTATACCTTAAATTGACTATTTAAATCAAGACCAAAAATTTTTAAATCATATGATATAATTTATTCGTGGAGGTAAGATCAGGATGAAAGTTAAAGATAAAGTTTTTTTAGCCTTAGATTTTGAAACAACTGGTTTGAACCCTGAGTTTGGAGATAGAATTATAGAAATTGCTGCCATCCCTATATACGATAAAAAAATTAATTTCAAATATGCATTTCATACCTTGGTAAATCCAAATATATTCATACCGGGAGAGGTCTCGAAATTTCATAAATTAAATAATCAAGATATTTCTAACGCTCCATCTTTATCGGAAGTTTTTCCAAGATTTAAAGAGTATGTTGATGATTCTATAATTGTATCACATAACGTAAAAATGGATCTAAGGTTTTTAGATATTGCTGCAAAAGAAAGTGGAATGTTTTCAATTGACAATTACTATATTGACACTCTCGAGATTTCAAAATACTATTTTGATAAAGGTCCATACAATCTTGAATTCCTTTCGAAAAAGTTCAATTTAGGGATAAAACAATTTCATAGAGCTTGGGATGATGCTTTATCTACAGCCAAACTTTTCCAAAAATATATTAAACTTTTTTCTTTCGAAGGAATAACCAACTTTATTAAAAAATGGGGTGATTGATTTTGGTTAAGAATTTTATTATCGATACAAATGTTTTGATTCATGATCCTAACAGTATTCTCAATTTTCAAGATAACAATGTTTTAATACCATTTCCAGTATTAGAAGAAATTGACAAGCTAAAAACGAGAAGCGATAAAGTAGCTAAATCCGCCAGAGAGGTTAACAGAATTTTAGATAGTTTTAGGAACGGGACACCACTACATAAAGGGATAAAATTGCCTAGCGGAGGTACATTGAAAATCTTAGCCCTCGAAAAAAATGATGAAAAACATAAAATTCCTACTTACCTTGGGGAATCAAAAGATGATTTCATATTATATTACGCCATGTTTTTGAAAAAAACAGACAACTTACCAACAATAATTGTAAGTAAAGATTTAAATCTGAGGATCAAAGCTGATGCATTAGGATTAGAAAGTCAAGATTATTTGACGGATAAAATAGATATAAAACTTCTGCCTGATGGTTATTATATTGTAGAAAATCCAGATAAAGAGGTTGAAGAAAAGGATGAGCACGATTTTTCAGAATTAGGGTTCAAAGAAGAACCTTTTCCAAATACCTATCTTAACTATGGAGACTTATTTTTAAGATATGATTCTAAGTCAAAGAAGTTTCAATCAATTTTGATAGATTTTGAAAGCGAAATTTTTGGAATAAAACCTAGAAATGTAGAACAAGTTTTTTCCTTGGATGCACTTTTAAACCCTGACATACCTTTTGTGACGCTAGTTGGTAAGGCTGGAACTGGTAAGACGTTACTAGCATTGGCAGCAGGGTTATACTGTGTGCAAGTTGAAAAGTTGTACAATAAGCTCTTGGTTTCAAAGCCTGTTATACCGATGGGGAAGGATATCGGATATATACCCGGAGATATAGAAGAAAAAATGCGCCCCTGGTTACAACCTATATATGATAATTTAGATTTGTTATTCAAGGGTAGCGGTAAAAAACCAGAAGAATATTTAACTAAGAAAGATTTATTAGAGATAGAGGTACTTTCATATATAAGAGGAAGAACAATCCCAAACCAATATATGATAGTTGACGAAGCACAAAATTTAACGCCTGCTGAAGTAAAAACTATCTTAACTCGAGTTGGAGAAGGCACAAAAATTGTATTAACTGGAGACCCATATCAAATAGATAACCCCTATTTGGACAGTTCATCTAACGGTTTAGTCTACACCGCTTCAAAATTTAAAGAAAATCCTTTATCTGCCAATATTACAATGAAAAAAGGTGAAAGATCAGAATTAGCGACTGTATCTTCTGAAATTTTGTAGTATGAAGATAGCTAAAGACACCCAAAGGGGCGCTAAAACTAGTTACTAGGAGGAAAAATAAGTTAATGGAGAAAGAAAAATTGCATTCTGAATACGATATTTATATAGACATAGCAAAAGAAGATATTCACCTTTTAATTTATCTGGTCGAGGCTGAAGCTCACATAATGAATGTTAGGAAAAAACAAGAGAATGGGTATTTTAAAATAATAGTACCAGCAGGTTTAGTCGATGAAGCATTAACTTTACTCAACTCTTTAAAAAATTCCGACATAAAAGTGGAGGTTATAAGTATTGAACCGCATAACGGGATTATTTAAATACATTCCAATACCTAGAGAATATAGTCCTGATATATACTCTGTTGACTATGAAAAATTAAAAAAGCTTGGTTTCAATACTATTCTTATGGATTATGATTTTACAATTACTGTTTGGAGAGACGACAACATTCCCGACAAAACCGTGAATCTTTTAAACAAATTAATAAACGATGGTTTTAAAGTTGCAATAGTTACCAATGCCAAAAGGGAAAAGGTAAAAAGAATTGAAAAACTGACTAACGGAAGGGTAAAAGTACATACAAGTATGAAAAAACCTAATCCTAAAAAGTTAAAATCTGTTTTAGAAGGGCTTGATGCCAAAGAATCAGAAACTGTTATTATAGGTGATCTTTTTATCACAGATATTAGCGCAGGAAATCGTCTGGGGTTGTATACGATTTTGATAAATCCATACACTTACGGCCTCGAAAATAAGTTTAAACAATTTATGGCTGGATTTACGAAATTTGCTTACAACGTGTTTTTTTATACGATAGGTTGGTTTTTTAGAGCTATTGATTTAGTAGGTCCAAATGAATTTGAAAAAAGTGTATTTGATATTGATTACCAGCACCTAAAAGAGAAGGGGTATAAAATTTTAGTTTTTGACTTTGATAATACCCTCAACGAATGGCATAGTGATTATTTACAACCAGAAGTCATTGACCTCTTTTTAAAATTAAAAGATCTCGGATTCTATATATTAATAGCAAGTAATAGTTCAAAAAAGAGTTTTAAGAATTTAGATATACAATTAAGTGAGTTAGGGGTAGATTTATTAACTTCTGCAATGAAGCCATTAAGGTTTAAAATCAGAAAAAAAATAAAGTTTCATGGTTACAAACCTGGGGAGGGCGTAGTGATTGGGGATCAACTTTTCACGGATGTTGCTTTGGGAAATGCCTTAGGATTTTACACAATAAAAGTTAACCCTCTGTCTAAAAAAGAAGGATTATGGACTCGAATTATGAGATTTTTTGAAAGAATAGCGTTGAAATGGATAAGAAAAAAGCCGACCTTGATAAAGAACGAATAGTTTTTGAAAGTATCAAAAAGATGAAATCAGTTTTAATCTTGACTCTATCAATTTTTTCAGATAAATTGAAATAACCATTTTGATGAGATCAAATAATATAAAAGGTAATACACCTACCTTAAAAGATAGAAGAAGGCTTTCCGTATATATTCCTAACCAAATCCAACCTATAGAGTAAATTACACATAATCCTAATAAACCAGAGGAATAATCTGAAAAACCTTTTTTGAATTTAAGAAAACTAATACAAATAGCAGCTAAGGGGAAAGAAACTAAAAAACCACCAGAAGGTCCTAAAATGTGAACAATCCCTCCTGAGAAGCCTGCAAATACCGGTAAACCTATTACACCCAATAATAAGTAGATAATTTGAATAGCAAAAGCCTTTCTTGGAGAGAAAAAGTATCCCGTCAAAAACACAAAAAGTAGTTGAAGAGTAAAAGGTATAGGACCCAGTGGAATAATAATCTGTGAGCCTATACACATTAGAGAAACAAATATGGCTATTAAAGAAAGTTCTTTAGCTCTTATCGTTATTCCAGTTCTCCTTTCATTAAATTTTTTCAATAGTTTCATAGATTATATCAAAAAATATAAACATTGAGATAAAAGAAGGATTTTCAAAATAATCAGCTTTATTAAAAAGCGGGCCATAGGGCCCGCTTTGATTAAGCTCCGTACTTTTCTAGTTTTAAAGCATTTGCTAAAGCTAACGGCATAATATCCAAGGCTGATATCGTTCCAAGGGTTCCCTTTGCGCATTCATATTCATCAAAAGATACAGACAATCCTTTTCTTACATATTTCGAATAAATCAAAACAGGGACAGGATGCCAACTGTGTGCTTTGAGTAAAGCAGGAGTAGAATGGTCTCCGGTGATGATTAAAACATCTGGATTGAGGTTTAAAATTTCTTTCACAGCTTTATCGGTATTTTCAATTACTTTCACTTTTTCCTCAAAATTCCCATCTTCACCGTAGGAATCAGTTTTTTTCACATGAAAGTAGAAGAAATCATATTCATTCCATACTTTTTTCAATGTTTCGACCTCATCTTCTGTTGTTTGTCCTGCTTCTAACACTTCCATCCCTACTAATTTTGCAAGTCCTTTATACATAGGGTATGTGGCAATAGCAGCGGCCTTTAGTTTATAATTCTCTTCAAAAGATGGCAATAGAGGATGCTTGGAAAATCCTCGTAATAGTGCGAAATTCATTTTTGGTTGATCTTTCAACACTTCCCCTATCTCTTTTATCAATTTGTTCGCTATATTAGCCATTTTTTCTGAATCAGGATTGGTTGCCTTAGCCCATTCCATTGGCAGCCCTTCTCTTTGTGGATCAGCATCCGTTACTTCATCAAATAAGCCCTCTCCTGTAAATTTAACTACAAATCTATGTTCTTTCCCTGGATAGAAAGTAATATCAACATCTTCAATTTTTTTAATATTTTCGGAGAGAATTTCTACAATTTTCTTTGATTCTTCACTAGCTGGTCTTCCAGCTCTTCTATCGACTATTATTCCATCTTTTATTGTTGTCAAATTAGCTCTTGCAACAACGTCCTTTTTATTCACTTTTATTCCTAATCCAAGAGCTTCTAATATGCCTCTTCCTATGTCATACTTTAAGGAATCATAGCCAAAAAGAGAAAGATGCCCTGGACCGCTACCAGGAGTGACTCCTTGTAGAACAGGTACACTTTGCCCTAAATCACTTTCTTTGGCTAAAGCATCCATGTTGGGTTTGTATGCAGCTTGAAGAGGAGTTTTACCATCTTTTGGCAGATCTCCCAATCCATCCATGACAAGTAATACTATCTTTGAATCGGTCTTAACTACTAAGTCTTTTATAACTTGTTGTCGATCTAGACTATTCACTAATATTGCACCTCCGCTATTAATTTTTTTAATTGAATCCTTTAACGTAATAAAAACTCTATTTCTGCTATCATGTTGTTTAAAGCCCTTTCAACCGAAATTCTTCCTGTTAAGACATCATACACATTATTTTGTATAGGAAAAGAAATTTCTGTATATATAGGCGCTTTTGGTTTTAAAACTAAATTTTCTAAAGATGATCTGAAATTCAATAAATTAGGATCAACTTCAGAGATAGTTGGATCGTTAAATACTTCTAAATTAGTTGGTAAAAAGTTTAATTGTATTAATCTTTGTATTTGACTTTCTTTGGAAGTCAAATATTTTATAAATTTTTTTGCGGCCTCTCTTTCTTCATCAGAAGCGTTTGGGTTAATTGCCAAAGCTTTCCCTTCAAGCACAAATAGTTGTTGACTTATAAGATCAGTTTTCGGGATAGGGGCGATCCCTACCTTTCCATTAATATTCGAACCTTCGCTATTTAATAAATGCCAAGCATAACTCAAATTTCTCATAAAAACTGCATCGCCATTTTGAAATATATTTCTGCATTCTTCTTCTCTATACGTTGTTACGCCTTTTGGACTAATTTCTTCTGATATAATGTTATTTAAGAGTTTTAGGCTTTCTAAAGCTTTGTCTTTATTTTCTGCTTGTTCTAGAACAAAGTTATCTCCTTCGAATATCTTACCTCCATGAGAATAAAAAATTTCAAGGAAAAAAGTTGTTAACTCTTCGTATCTAGCACCGGGCCAAACAAATCCTTCTATTCCCTCTTTTTGAGAAATATCCTTTGCAATTGTAATCAATTCATCCCAAGTTTTCGGTACTTCATATCCATATTTTTCCAATAAATCCTTTCGATAATACAAAACACCTGTTTCAACATAATAAGGAATCGCTTTTATATCGCCATTAATTGTCACCATTTCTACGGTTTGTGGAATAAGATTGTTTACATCAAAATATTCAGTCTCTTGATTTAAGCTTACAAGGAAAGGTGAAAATTCATTTATCCACTCCATATCAAGAGATAAGATCGTAGGTTCTTTCGCATTGGTAACTACAAATGTCCCGTAAAATTTGTAAGTTGAACCTGGGTAACTAGGAATCAAATAAACTTCAACATCAATATCTGGATTTTGTTTTTCAAAATTCTCTATTTGGGAATTTAGTAACTCAATTTGATCTTCTATTGATTCAACGGCGATATTTATTTGAACAGCAAACAAGTTGATAAATAAAGATGTGACAATGAAAACAAACAATTTTTTCTTCATTTTACACACCCCCTCGTATTTTTCATTCTTACTAAATTATATCATAAAAATAGCACTTGTTTTTTTAGTGAAATTAATTTGTCAATGATAAAAGGCAGACTAAGTAGTCTGCCTTTTATCAAAATAAATCTTTGGTTCTATCACGAAAATAGTGGGTAATTAAGCTGGAGTTAAATTAAGTTTACCAAGGGCAATAAAGATAGTGATTT